>JALWRB010000285.1 GCA_027077875.1 Candidatus Heimdallarchaeota archaeon | reverse complement strand
ACCCTCTACTTCAACAACAACCTGATAGAGGAGCTTGCCCCTAACTCCCTCAGTGGCCTGGTAAGCCTCAGGTCCCTGTCACTGAGGAGCAACAGGATCAGTGAACTCCCACCAGGACTTCTCTCCGACCTCGTTGAGCTCAAGGAGCTCTACATCTACGAGAACGCCCTGACCACATTGCCCCCGGGGATATTCGACAGGCTTGGCAAGCTCCAGCTCCTCGCCCTCGACAACAACCAGATCGAGGAGCTCCCTGACGACATCTTCAGACCGCTCGTCAACCTCACAACCCTCATGCTCAACGGCAATAGGCTGAGCAGGCTCCCCTCATCCCTCAAGGACCTAGAGAAGTTGGGATATGTCAAGCTCTCCAAGAACCCACTCCCAGATGGTCTCTCCCGAAAGTTCTCAGGACCGAGGTTGAAGGACATGCTGGCACGGATCTAGGATAAAGCGTGACTTTATCAGTCGATTCCGATACGCAGATACATGGAATACCGACGACTTGGTAAACACGGAATGAGGGTCTCAGAGATCTCCCTCGGAGCATGGCTGACCTACGGAGGATCGGTTGAGGAGCAGAACTCGATTAAGTGCATCCACACCGCACTGGACAACGGGATCAACTTCATCGACAACGCAGACGTCTACTCCGGAGGAAATGCAGAGAGGGTCCTCGGACTTGCGCTGCAGGGCGACACCTACGAGAGAAGACACCTCGTCCTCTCGTCCAAGGTCTACTGGCCTATCAGCGACAACATACAGGACTATGGGCTGTCCCGCAAGCACATCATGGACTCCATCGAGGGCACACTAGACAGGCTGCAGCAGGATTACATCGACATCTACTACTGCCACAGATTCGACCAGAAGACCCCGCTGGAGGAGACCGTGGCCGCCATGGACGACCTCGTCAGGGACGGCAGGATACGGTACTGGGGTACGTCCGTCTGGACTGCGGTGCAACTGGAGAGGGTGATGGGTGTGGTCAAGGAGATGGGTGCTACCCCACCCGCGGTGGAGCAGCCGAGGTACAACATGCTCGACCGTACGATCGAGCTGGAGATCATGGATACGGCCCGTTTCCACGGCATAGGCATCACCCCGTGGAGCCCATTGCAGCAGGGACTTCTCACCGGCAAGTACAACGACGGCATCCCCGAGGATTCACGTGCCACCCGGTCAGAGGTTCTGAAGCGGTGGCTGAATGAGGAGACGGTGGACAAGGTGAGGAAGCTGACGGAGATCGCAGCGTCGCTTGACCTGAGCATGGCACAGTTCGCACTGGCATGGATACTGCGCAGACCAGAGATTTCCTCGGTAATCACGGGAGCTAGCCGACCCGAGCAGATCCTCGACAACATCGTGGCCAGTGGCAAGACCATCCCACAGGACGTCCTCGAAAAGGTAGAGGAGATACTCGGCAACAAGCCTGACTTCCCACCACCATACGCCCCTCAGCTGATGGACAGGGTCTAGATTACACAGATATGAAGATAAATTGAAGGTCGTCTGATCAAATATACTCTATTGAAAATTGAGTTATGTTTTGCAGAAGTGCTCTGTCTAGTTGAATATATACTCCTGCTGAATCTGGAAGTTTGTCAACGTAATCTGGTACTCAGGTTCTCCGGGAACTCCTGGATACTTAGAGTTGAACATAACATTGCTAGTTGCGTAAGGACTGAATGCGGGGGTATAGGCGTAAACCTTTATCGCCAGATCCAGATAGAGATATGCTGGAGAGTTCAGGTACGAGGCGGAAGTAATAATCGAGTATGACCCATCGTAGTATTTGTCTGTAATTGTTATTTGTGCACTACCAATGACCTGACCTGAACTGGCCCGGAGTGTAGCAGTGACCCTGAGGTAGCTGTTTGACCCTATGTTCTGTCCAGCAGCATTGAAATTGATAATTGC
Organism: Candidatus Heimdallarchaeota archaeon; assembly: GCA_027077875.1. Classification (GTDB taxonomy): domain Archaea; phylum Asgardarchaeota; class Heimdallarchaeia; order Heimdallarchaeales; family Kariarchaeaceae; genus S139-21. The sequence goes on along the minus strand of JALWRB010000285.1, from coordinate 15,279 downwards.
TTGATATTTCTCACCCGAATTAGCATAGTACCTCCCACTGACTCCAGACTTAGAAGTATCCCAATTTGCAATGACATATGCTCTTCCGTATTTGTAGAAATTCGAGTATGCATGAGCCCTCATCTGCATTTTCGTCTGATCTCTACCATATTCGTAAGATGACTTTGTATCTGTTTTCTTATAAAGAACAAAATTCTCAAATTGAGAGGTTCTGAACGAGTCGGACTTAACAGTTACCCAATACGGTATGCTCCCACTAACACTTGTGTTAGGTGTCAGTATCACCAATACCATGAATAAGGCGATACATGTGTTGATCGTATTAGCAAAATTCCTCTTTGCCATCGATTAGGTTTTTTTTTGATTAAATAAACTTAACGTTTATTAGGATCGAATAAAGTGCAAAAAGTGTAAATGATTAACATCAAGTCACTCTCCTTTAGCTATGGAAAAAAACCAGTGTACAAGGATTTTGACCTCTTTGTAGATGGAACAGTAATAGGGATGATCGGTCAGAATGGAGCTGGTAAGACTACACTCGTTAACATAATACTTGGACTTTTACTGCCTTCGCAAGGTTCAGTTTCGGTCAATGGGTTGGACGTCAAGGACGAGCGTAGAGCAGTCCTCAAAATGGTAGGGGCATCCTTCGAGGACTCGGAATTTCCGGGCTGGATCAGCCTCCTCGATTACCTCGTCTTTGTGGCCCAAGTACGAGGACTGTCCAGAGCTGATGCAGAGAAGGAGGCCAATGCCCTTCTCGATCGGTTCGATCTCACGGAGTACAAGGACAAGAACTTTCAAAAACTGTCAGCTGGAATGAAACAGAAGTTCGGGATCGCCCAGGCAATAATCGGACATCCGAAGTACATCTTCCTTGATGAGCCAACCGCCAACCTAGATGTTAGGGCAAGGGCTGAGATCCTTGAGTACATCCATGATCTTGCTTGGGAGAAAGGGCTGAAGGTGGTTATTCTCAGCCACATCTTGCACGATCTGGAGAGGATATGTGATACTGTCGTTATGATCCACGGAGGTCGATTAGTCCTCCAGTCATCCATGGATGAGCTGTTGAGCTCAGACATAAGTAGGGTGTACCGACTACGATGCAAGTCACAGACGGAAGTCAATGACTTGGTAGGGCAACTGAAGTCACTGCATGTAAAGGGCATCATCACCAAGGGCATTACACTTGAATTCTCAGCGACGAATAAGGAACTAAGAGAGATCGAACAGGTTATTGGAGGACACACGGTATCACCTACACGTAGTACCCTCGAGCAGATCTTCGTGAATCGGACGGGAGGGGAGCTTCATTAATCTGCTGGGGAGACTCTCGATAAGTTTTCTCCTCACTATGACCTTCTGGGCCTTGGCGGTCTCCACAAGCGAGAATGTAATAACACGTGAGGAGACTGGTACTGACTTTTCTCCAGTGATTCTGGAGACAACTACGGTCTATTCAGGATCGTATGTCGTGGGAGAGGTTTACTCTAATATCTCGTACAGCATCGAGGTCCTGAGGAATTCTGACATGGTGACCCTCCTGAATGAGACAGTCACGAGAACAGGGGATAGAGCAGATCTGCAGGAAATCAAGATTTCACTCGAAGAGCCAGGTCAGGTCACCGTGAAGATCAAGTTTAATTTACCGGCAGATATTGAAAAAACAGCAGTCTATTTCCTGATGGATCTCACTTTCAGGATTGATGTCCAGAAGATGGTGGGTACCCTGCTGTACCCATCTGCAGTATCCATAATTATTCTGGTATTGAGCTTGATCACCGACAGATGGCTGATCGAAATGCCACTGCAGTGGAAGGTCTTCTCCCATGTTCCAAAATCAAACATGATAGAGATCGTTGCGGTACCTGTTCTAACAATTATTGTCTACGGATTCAAACCTATTGCTGGAATAACCAGCGCTGGATCTCTACAAATTCTGGAGATGTTCTCGGAGAACATGAGATTTGTTATGGCCTTCACTATCCTCGCACCGACTCTCGCTATGCTCACATTTAATCTGAGGAAGAAGGAAGTTCAGTATCTGTGGATAATAGAGGATGGTCGCGCATGGCTTATGAAGTACAGAATTCCTCTAGTGATTATACACACTGTCTCCATTGGCACAGGACTGATTTTATACTATCACCTTTTGAACAATGTAATTTTCGGGACACTTATAGTAGATGAAGACATTATCGTCTACATTGTGAGATTGACCCTGCTGATCCTCTCCAATACAATCATATCAGTTCACATCTATTTTTTAGTTCGAGACATAATCATCACCGCAGGGGTCTCAACAACCTTACTTGTCCTGCTAGAACTCACAGCCGTGGATGTCATCCCTACCTTGGGAACAATACACCACGGTGTGGCAGAATTTGTAAGTCTGGTCATCATAGTTTTCGGAGGTTATTTCGCTATTAGAAGATACATGAACATGGGGGTAACAAAATGAAGATTTCGAAAGTCACAGCAGTGTACATCATGCTCTTTGTCTACGTCATAGGATACACAGTTATCACGGATGGGAGCGGAGTGCTGTATTCAGGAACGCCAGCTAGACCCGGAGATCCAACTTCGACGACAGTCTACGTCGTGATGGGAGAGACCATAACGATGAAGGTTACTGGGAATGACGCAGAGATATCCATCAACTTTGGAGTTAAATACAATGGGAACTATACAATTCTCCTCGAACTGAAGAACGGGGAGTCGGTGATGATGAGATTCGAGGGGTCAAATAGATTGGACATATATCTTGAGTCGGAGGAGCCGATGACTCTGACAGTCACCAAGACCGGGATTTCACTGGAGAGCAGGCTCCGACTTGTTGTGATAGGAGTATTCATGATTGCAGCCCTGTCTGTGGAGTGGTTGGTGAAAAGAAGGGAATTGTCATTCCCGACCCTCTCCTTTGAGATGAAGAGTATCTCACTCGCGGTTATGTCGCTGGTCTTTCTCTCAATCTGGCAGGATGACAACTTTCTTCCAGGAGGTTCGAATTACAGCATGGGACTTGATTATACTCAGAAAATATATTTTATGGCATTTCGAGGTCCGATACTACTTCTCCCACTCATCCTCTCCCTTCACATCAACCGTGTGCTTAGTCCAGCGAAATTAAGGATGCTCAGAACATACCCCCTGAATCCAATACGGATATACCTATCGAGAATCGCAATATTCTTCCTCGTCATCCTCCCCTTCTTTATCATCAGCTTCATTCACGAAATATTCGGGAGAGGAACCTTCTTACAGAATTTCGATGGATTAGCCCCCAAGTATGTCTTACCGGCAATGGTGGCATTTATCGCCACTCTGCTAATCTTCCTGATGGTCCTGCTCATTGAGGATGTACTCAGAAACAGGTTCCTGACACTAAGCTCAACACTCCTCATTCTCCTGATCACAGGTCTGAACATCCTCACGTTCTACCCATTCTATATCTACAACGAGCCTTTAAGTGCTGATGTGGAAAATGATTTTGTCAACTTTCCGAATCTGGCAGAAGCGGCATGGGTAGCAGTATCAGCATCCCTATTAACGATGGCACTGAACATCCTCTACAGGAGATCGAAGTACTTCCAGAGAATAGCTCGCGTCTAATTGAAAGAGATACACACCATAGATCATGATTATTTCTACCGCTCAGAGCTTATGCCAAACTTTCAAAAAACTTTTCTCACTACTATTTGATCGAAGGGGCAAGATTAAATATGTGGTTTGAGCCATCTAGGTATAAGTATGGTAGACGACGCGATTCTCGCATATGAAGCGGCTCTGATGTACCAGCACGTTGCTGGGTTCCAGCCTGAGAAGAACAGCTTAATGCACTGGAAGGCATTCGATTACGACGCCTCCCGTGAGTCCATCAGCATCCACATCAGACTGCAGGACAGTTTCCCCGATGGTCCCCCACTGGTTAGCATCATGTACAGCGACGGCGAGCGTTACCCGCTGAGGACGAGGAGAGGGGCGCACTGGAGGAGGGACTACCACGTCTACCAGATCGCCATCGAGGCGCAGAAGGAGGCGAGGAGATTCTCCCGCCAGAAGACGGCAGCACCCGTGCAGTCCACGCAGTTCGACAAGGAGATGGTGCGCAACCTCGAGAACCAGAAGAACAGCCTGCTGCAGATGATCGAGGAGAAGAAGAGAGAGTTACAGAACATCAAGGCCAGTGCCACACCCGTGGACGTGAAGAGCGTAGCTCAGTCATCCCTCACGCAGATGGAGCTGGAGCTGGCGGACATAGAGGACAGCTTCAACGACGGCCAGATCGACGTGAAGAAATTCTGCAACGACTGGTTCGAGCTCAGGCAACGCCACCTCAAGCTCTACTACTCACTGAATAACTGATCGAATAATCCAATTAAGCAATCGCACTGGTGCTCTATCTCCCAACCTGCTGCGTCTACTTCTGGAAGAAAAATTCTTACACCAGCGTGTCAATGCTCTAATGTCATGCTCTAATGGATCTGTACAGTAACATCCGCACTCCAATATGTCGGCACTCTAATGCGCATCTTATGAACCTGTAAACTACTTACTACCAACACTTGCTAGCAGAACCTACAAGTAGCACTTACAAACAATACTTACAAACAGCACTTACAAGTAGTACCTATATGAGCTCCGACAGATTCTAATTCCAAAATTCAAGAAATGATCTAAGCAGCCTTCTTCAGCAGATCCTTCTGCGCGTACTTGCGGTAGTCCAGTGAAATCGTGAGATCCACAACTCCAGTACCGAGACTGATCTCTTGCCCCACGATGACGTTCTCGATGATACCGACAAGGTTGTCACGCTCACCTTTCGCAGCAGCGTCGAGCAGGTGCTTGACCGTGACCTCGAAGGCCGCCCTAGCGAGGACCGAGGCATTCCTGCCCGAGATCCCGTGACGTCCAATCTGCTGGATCTCACCGCTTTGCGTCATGATGTCGGCGACCAGCAGCATGTGCCTCTCGTCGACCTCAAGGCTCTGCTTCTCCATGACGTTCTGCGCCTCCCGCTTGATGGCATTCCTCGCAGCCTCGATCCCGAGTGTCTCGGCGACCTCGTGGATGTGGTTGGTGTACGTCCGCTTAGGATCCACTCCCGGGATGCGGAGCAACTCCGTGAACCGGCTACCCTCCGAGGTGATCTCGTAGATCGGGTCGCCGTCCTCGTTCGTCTTCTTCTTGATCATCACACGGGGGACGTCCTTCAGACCCTTGATGCTGATATTGATCAGCTTGTCCTTGAGCTTCTGCAGCTCCTGGAGCGTCGGGCTCTTCTTCTCGTCCGAGTAGATCACGTGGATCCGCTCGTCGCTGTCCTTGTCAGTGATGCACTTCAGCCCAGACCTGCGGTACTCGATCTTCTTCTTGATGTCCTCGATCGAGATGCCCTTGTCCTCCATCAGGACCTTGTCCAGCACGATCGTGATCTGAAGGTTGACCTGATCGATGTCTATGCTCTTGGCTACGCTGTAGATCGTCGTCAGCTCGATACGCTGTGCGATCTCGTTGGCCACGTCCTCACGAGTACGGGTCGGGTCCTCGGCCACCTTCATGTCGATGTAGTCCTCGTCCAGAGCGATCGTCATCGTCGGGGTGCTCGGTTTGCGGCGGGCGTCGATGATCTCGATCAGACGGGGTAGACCCAGTGTGACGTTCATCTCCCTCACTCCTGAGAAATGAAAGGTTCTGAGCGTCATCTGCGTTCCGGGTTCACCAATGCTCTGTGCGGAGACCACACCCGCGGCGGTTCCAGCGTCCATCTGTGCGAACTTGAACGAGCGGAAGACCTCCTCCACAATCTTCTCGAACTGCTCCTGCGTGAGGTGCGTGGACTTCAGCTTGTCGTCGCTGTCCACTCCCTCAATTTCCCTCGCTCTCTTCAGGATCTTCTCCTGCATCTCCTCCACCACGGTGATGGGAAGCGCCCGGTTCTCCGAGTGGATGTACCGATTGAGCTGTGCCTTGAGGTCCTTTACCTTGATTTCCTTTGCCATCTTACTGAGCCTCCTTGTCGTTGAGGACCTTCTCCATGATCACGTCGATGTTCACCGAAAGCCCGTTGTCCGACTTGGCCGGGTCTATGTTGTCGTCACCGAAGACGAACTGGATGATCTCACCTGTCGAGTTTCTCACCGTCTGGTCGTACTTGCTCGACAGGTCCTGCATGGCGTTGACCAACCGCCGCTGCATGTATCCCGAGTTACTCGTACGAACCGCCGTGTCGACCAGACCCTCACGACCACCACAGGCGTGCATGAAGAACTCCACAGGGGACAACCCGCTCCTGAAGCTGGCGTTCACGAAGCCCTTGGCATCCGCAGTGAGGTCGCCCCGCTCGAAGTGCGGGAGGGTTCGCTCACGGTAACCACGGCTGATCCGGTCACCCCTGACGGACTGCTGCCCGACACAGGCACTCATCTGCGAGAGATTGAGCATGTTGCCCCTCGCTCCGATCTTGGCCATGATCACGGCGGAGTTGTCCATACCGAGGAACTCGGCGGATACCTCACCCGCATTGTTCCTCACACTGGAGAGGACGTCCTGTATCTTGCCCTCCAACGTCTCGTTCAGCGTCAGACCGGGGATACGCTCCAGCTTACCTGCTTTCATGTCATTGATCAGCTGCTCCACCTCGGCCTTGCCCTCACGGATGACCTCGGCGATCCGCTCCCTGCCCTCCAGTGGCACGTCGACGTCGTCAATGCCCATGGAGAAGCCACGGCGGGTGATGTGGACCACCAGCATCCGGGTGATCCCGTCGAGGAAACGCCTCGTGGCGTCTGTCCCGAACTCCTTCAGAATACGGTGAAGCACGCTGTTCGGGACCTCAGCCCCGAAGCCGCTCTTGTCGATAATTCCGCTAATGAGCCTGCCGTTGCGGATGATCACGTAGCCCTCAGTAGGACACGTCTCCTTGGGGCAGGTACGATCCTCCCGGTCACGTGAACAGGTGCACAGCTTGTTCTTCATCTCGTAGTTCAGACCCTTGGGCAGAAGCATGCTGAACAGTAGCTTACCAGACCACATCGGGACTCCGTTCTCGTCCTCCCGATCAGGATCGGGCATCTCGTAGATGTCAGCAGCGGTGAGGTACTCGCTCGCCACGTCCCTGTAGACCTGCGTGTCCTTCTTTGTCAGGAAATACGCCGCTGTGATGAAGTCCTGGATCGCCCCGATGATCGGACCACCGTACCTCGGGGTACTGATCTGCTCCTGAACCTTCATCAGCGTGTGCGCCTCAGCCCTCGCCTCCTCGCTCTGCGGAACGTGCAGGTTCATCTCGTCACCGTCGAAGTCCGCATTGTACGGACGACAGACACTCAGATTCAAACGGAACGTCTTGTACGGCATCACCTTGACCTCATGAGCCATGATACTCATACGGTGAAGAGAGGGCTGCCGGTTGAACAGCACGATGTCACCGTCCCTCAGATGACGCTCGATGATGTCACCAGGCTTGAGGTTGTCTCGGATGAACGACAGATCACGCACGAAACGTAACGCAACCCTCCTGTCACCCTTGAAGATATAATTCACTCCGGGATCACCCTTCGGACCCTGAATGACAAGCTCCCTCATCTCCTCAATGTTCCACTCAGTGACCCGCTCAGGAACCGTCAGGATCTCCGCAATCTTCTTCGGAACTCCAACCTGATTGATCGACAACAACGGATCAGGCGAGACAACCGTACGGGCAGAGAAATCAACTCGCTTGCCAGATAGATTGGAACGGAAACGACCCTCCTTACCCTTCAACCTCTGCGTAAGTGTCCGGAGAGCCCTACCAGACCGGTGCCGTGCAGGAGGAATACCAGAGACCTCGTTGTCGAAATATGTCGTGCAGTGGTACTGCAGAAGATCCCACAGATCCTCAACTATCAGCTGAGGAGCACCAGACTCCCGATTCTCAAATAACCTCTGATTAATCCGGATAATGTCTACCAACTTGTGCGTCAGATCATCCTCCGATCGAATACCAGAATCCAACGTGATCGAGGGACGAACAGCTACCGGAGGAACAGGAAGAACATCTAGAATCATCCACTCAGGACGAGCATGATTGGTGTCTATCCCAAGCAACAACGCATCATCGTCAGGAATATTCTTCAACCGATTCTGAACATCCAACGCTGAAATCTTGTCAGTAACCTTGTTCCCAGCTGAAGTCTCGTACTCCTCGTAGTAACTCGTAGGCTTCTCCAAACGAACCTTGTGCTGAATCTCTCCACAGTGATAACAACCAAAACTAAAATTCTCATCGTCACGCTTGGACTTCGGAGGATTGATCAACGAGTCACGGTTCTTCTTAGCCCTCGCCAAAATCTCCTCCAACTTCACTGAATCTAACGTACCTGTAGCCTCCTTGCCCTCTCGCAACTCTCGGGCAAGATGCCGAATCTGCTTAGGCTTCAACATGATACGTGAGCAGGAACGACAGATAACTTGCAGAATCTTGTAGATAGTCTTGTTGAAGCCGATATGGATGATGGGGCGTTGTAATTCTAAATGACCAAAATGACCAGGACAAGGGCCGAATTTGTTCCTACAGGTGGCGCAACGCTTTCCTGGTTCAATTGTGCCCAGCGCGTTGTCCATGAGTCCTTGCGGGATCGGCATTCCTTCCTCGTCGTGGGTGTCTGGGTTAATGATACGTTGTACTGACATTTTCCGGATCTCATCAGGAGAGAGGAGTCCGAATCGGATACCAGCAATTGCTTTCGGGAGACTCATAGGCATCAGAACATATTTTAATTGTGAGCGTTAGCACGGGCTAGGTTACTAGTGCTCGTGAACCTCCATAATAAAAAGCTGTATTAAAGGGTTCTTGTAGTTTACTTTTTTTCGCTCGTGTATTGCTTGTAGGGGGATTGAGGGGGGTTCAGGGTCTATTTCCGTGTTTGTGCTAGGGTACTGGATGTCCGCTAGTTGAGAAGGTGGTTTTGGAGTATTCTGCAATGATATCTATTCTGCCTGTTTGGAGAATATTTCAGGCAGGTTTTCGCGAATGTGTTATGGCTGGAGAGTCTTTTGATATTCTTTGAGTGGGAAAGCTCTCTGGTGTTCAGATTGGATCGGCTTTAGTCCGGTTGGTGAGTCTTACGGGAGTTGAAATCGTACTGTCGTGCGAATCTTGTACATTCAGCTATTATCTACACGATTATTTGCTGTAATGCAGTCTGCTGTCATGAGCACTCTTCAACGGGGTCGTATTTTACTTCTCGTGTCGAACAGCTGTTCTACTTCATGGTAGAACGCGGGTAGAACAGGTAAAACACGAGTTGAACGCGATGAGACATAGGCGGAGTTCACGCTCTGATCGCACTTGGTAAAAGGCTATGCACTAATCCATGAAACGCGATGATCTCCTATATGCAATGTTGACACCGACGGTCAGAAGGATGAAGAGGATTGTGACAAGAGTGAGCTCGATCATACGTGGTAGGAATAGACTCCTGTAAGTCTGTTCGGGGGGATAGGTCGAGCGAATAAGGCTGAATGGGTAGAAGCCCAATGTCCCCAATAGAGATAGGATGTATAGAGCTGGTGGAAGAGTCATTGTCACCGATCCCCTTCTGAAGACATCCTCAACCAGTATGGAGATGAGGAGGTAGGCGAAAGTTGCCAGAGTGGAGATGATCACCGGATAGAGATACCTAATTCCGAAGTCCTCTAAAGTTGCAGTGGACGACCTAGGTCCGAATAGAATGTGGAAGAGAATGATTCCAGCAAAGGGGAGGTAGATTGCGAGGTAGGTAGCTACCCTTGCCAGATATTCCCGAACCGGATCGATGGGATACGTTTTGTACATCATCCGATCCCTTGGGAACACGGTTCGGAGAAGGGGGAACAAGAGCATGAAGAGTAAGATGAAGTAACTCGCCCAACCGATGAACTCGGTGTATATCCGTACCTGCTCATTTTCCAAGGGTGGGATCGGGCCTGCACCTCCACCAACTTTCATATGTAGTATATTCCAGAGAAGGACGAGGACTAACGGAAATCCGATCAGGGGAATTCCTCGGATCTCGTCCGCTATGAGCGGGAAGGACATTCTTCCCCTCCAGACGACGACCTCAATGACGAGTGCGAATATTAGTGCAGAAGTAGCTACCATCCATCCACCTTTGGCATTCCCAGGGATACCGACACTTGTCACCTCCAAGTGCACCGGTATCGGAGAGAGAGGAGAGAGTACCAGAAAGTCATTTTGGGAGAAGTACAGGTCGACGCTCTCCCCGTCGGCAAGTGTGAGATTTGTGTACGAATTCCCGTTGTAGCCAGAGTTGGAGTACATGGAGAGGATCACATCTCCACCCGACACCTGTATCCTGATCGTCTCCCCCGCCCTGACCGTAAAGTTGACTCCCACCCCACTATCACGGGAGACCTGTCCTGAGTAGAAGGTGGTTCGTTGACTGGTGATAGCGAAGACGGACATGACAAGGAACAGCAAAAGGTAGATCTGGGTGAGTTTAGATATTCTCATTTTACTACTTCCATCCTCATGTACCAGTTTGTGACCAGCGGAGTAGACCCTGCCACCAGCATTGTGAGTATCCACGGGGAGTACCACTTCCAGCCTGTGAGACCGCCGATGGTCAGAAATGGAAGTTCAAGGTATTCCATTGCCATGAGGACGCTCGTGACCACTGCCCATGTATTGATAGTATTCTTTACTGTAAAGTACAGGAGCGCGGTGAGCAGTGAGTTCACGGTCAACACTAGTGCCATCTTCATGGCCAGAACCGTGAGCTGGATTGTTGTATTGTAGTCCCCGAAAAGCACGTAGTTCAGGTACGGGTAGAACAAGGCGACACCGAGTGAGAGATGCGCTATCCGGAGAAGGAGCTGGGGGAGCCTACCTGCAAGTACTTTCTCCTTCCCTTTGGGAGCTGTCCATAAGTACTGCACGTCCCTCTGTCGGATGGAGAGATAACCCATAGTGAGGAGGGCAACAATGCTCCAAAGTGCAATGGGGAAGAATGAGAATCCGATTAATTCCGCGACCACTTGGGAGTCGAGAGTTAACTGGGAGGAGACGAGTGGTTTAAATCTGTAACCGACGACATTGAGGAAGACAACACCGATGATCTCTAGTATATCCATCTGAGGGATGTGGGTAAAGACCAGATAGGTATCCTGTGGTCTGGGTCCAAATCTGTCCCATACAACTGCCAGAATGATACCGGTGAGAGAGAGAAGAACTAGTCCACCTATCTCTGAAAAGATGTTAGATAATGGAAGCGAACTCCTGATATCTACGGAGACCAATGCCAACTTGGACGCCTCTAGATCTACAGGTTCTATGACAAGATTCAGCAATCCAGCATTCTCGATATCAATTGACAAGACGAGAATTTCTGGATTCGAGGACTGAAGGGTAACGGTCTTATTCAGGATGATCTCTGTACCTGCGGAAGAGAATCTGGTCATGAGGAGTTTGAAACTGGAATTGACATAGACCTCCCCATTTATCACAGATTTGGAGTAAACAGGGATACTAAGTCTCCAGTTACCGTCGATAAGATCCGAATCGGTATAGGTATCGGTCCTTGTCCCCACGATCACTGACCAGATAATGAGGACCAAGAGGAAGCTCAGCGAGACCCTTCCGAGTGGGTTAATGTGTCAAACCCCCCACTTTGTCCACGAAGATCTGCTCAAGTAGGCTCCGGGTTGGAGATATGGGAACATCACCAACCAGGTCTCCGATCCTCTTGAGACCCTCATTCTTGCACCTGAACTCAAGGACTATCCCCTTCTTCCCGGTGACTTCTATCCCGAGTCCACCTAGTCCCTCGGCCATCCGCTGGACTTCGTCAACAGAGCGAAGACGCATACTATACTCCCTGTTGTAGTCAATAGACAGGAGGTTGGTCATCTCATCCTCTATGACAAGTTTTCCCTCGTGGATGAAGACGACATGGTCACATATCCTCTCGAGATCATGGAGGATGTGGCTGAGGATTATGACAGTGATGTCCTCCTCCCAGACTACATGCTGCAAGTACTCGAGGATCTCCATACGGGCCTTAACATCGAGGTTAGCGGTCGGTTCGTCAAGGAAGACGTACTTGGGAAAGCCAATTATTGCCTGAGCAATTCCGAACTTCTGCTTCATTCCTGCAGAAAGTTTCTGGAAATTTCGGTCTCGGTAATCCCACAGACCGAACTTCTTCAGAAGGCGATCCGCTTCTGACTGGGCAGTCAAGGTGTCCATCCCCCTGACTTGGGCGACGAAAGAGAGATACCTCGCTAGACTTATCCACCGTGGGAACTCGGAGTGCTCAAACATTACACCGACGAGTTCCAGCACCTCGTTCCTCTGCTGCGTGACGTCTAAATTATCGATTGTAATTCTACCAGATTCAGGACGCAGTATGCCCAACATTAGGTTGACAAGGGTGGTCTTTCCCGCTCCATTCTGTCCGATAAGCCCAATCAGACGACCATGTAAATTAAGCGAGAAGCTCTCGTATATTCTTTTATCCCCATAAGCGAAACCTAGATTATCTATGGCAATCATCCGATATTTTTGTACAAAATATACACACTAAAAAACGTTAAGTTTATTTAATCAAAAAAATAACTAATCAATGGCAAAGAGGAATTTTGCTAACAAACTGACAACACTGGTTATTCTGATGTTTATCACAATAGCCTTGCTACCTAACTCATCAGTTAGTGGGAGTCACTGGATCACGAGGAAGAATGCTACATTCCAATCGAGCCAGTTTGAAAATCTGGATGGAGCGGGAGCTGGAACGTATTCAATTTATGGAAGTGTTTCTGGAACTACTATGGATCTCAGAGCAACTGCAGACTTCGCATGGACCTCATCTAGTTGGGGTATATGAACGCAAACTGGGACACATCCCGATCAGGTTCGAGCGGGAAATATTACGGATCTGCGGGTAAGATCTATCGTGCAATTGTCTATTATGATGCATATGGAGAGGTTGTTGGTCCTGATTCTTACATGAGGATCACCGTGACCCTCCGTAGTTCTGCTGGACAGGTGCTCACAACAAAAACATCGACATATACCTCAGACTATGGAGGTTCGTTCGCCCTAACTACGAATGCAGCAGCCCTTACGACCAGTAGTTATGTGTATTTGGAGATCACTGTTCGCGTGTACGCATATACTCCGATTTGGGGATCATGGGCAGACAGCAACGCATATTACAACGGAGGTGTAGGAGGAACGCCAGACTATAGAGTAGTCCTGACAAGTTTCAAGATACAGGAATCCACCTTCTCTTAGAACAACCAGAGATAAGACTGCAAATGTAACATATGGTCTGACTCAGACTACTCGAACAGAAAATGTGCACTGTAGCTTGTATTACTGGAATTTCTGACATCGATTGAAATCACTCTTTCACATCATTATCCAATAAACTGTCTAAAAATGGATGAATTTACACCTCCATTTGCCGCATCAGTATCTATTCCCTATAATGACTGTATATTTTCTCACCGTAGATAATATGATGGGACAAGAGACAGCCATCTGAAATATAAAATGCCCGGGACATGGACTGAATTTGGGAGTAGAGAGAAAGTAGATTAAAATCAGACGATACGTGCTGATACCCCGCACTACTACGTCCAGTTAAGAGTAATGAGTCCAGAGCCACTGAACTCTACACCAGAACAAGATCGGTTGGGCGGACACCACCTTGACCACAAAGAGTAAATGGTGATGTGGTCAAGAACCAGTTCTGGATCTACCATTCGTCTGCTGCTCCAGCCAATCGATATGAGTTCCCGATAGCAGGGAGCATGGCGAGGAGGGGGTTGGAACTTCCACAATGTCAGGAGGTCAGCTTACCATTGACTATGCTGAGGGTGAGGTCCGCGATATCGAGGAATTTGGGGTCATGCGTGGAGATGACGAGTGACATCCCCTCTCTCTTCTGCACCTCTTTGAGGAAGGTGATGACCTTCGACGCTGTGCCTTGGTCGAGGTTTGCGGTCGGTTCATCGAGCAGCAGAGTCCTCGGCTTCTTGACGAGGAGCATGCCGAGGGCCAATCGTTGGTGCTCACCCCCTGAGAGCTCGGAGGGGTATGATTTCCACAGCTTGCTCAGGGCGAGTTTGTCGAGGATTTCATCGATGAGTTCGCTGTCCGGGTTCATGAATTCCAAGTTCTCCCTTACTCTCAGGTATTCAAGGGTCTGAGGGACCTGTGTGAGGTAGGAGAGATCCGTCCGCCAGATGCTGGAGAGGTCATCTACCTCTTCGAGGAGTTCGCCCCTATACCTGACCTCTCCGTGGGTGACGTCCTCAATCCCGAAAAGGATATTGAGAAGGGTTGACTTGCCAGATCCGGAGGGACCGGACACAACGGTTATCTTTCCCTCGGGAATCTTCACCGACACGGAGTCGAGAATTTTCACTGCTTGGGACTTGGATCGAAACAGCTTGTCCACATCGATTAGTTCGTAGATCATCTTGGTACCTCCATTGAGATTCTGGGGGAAAGACTGGCGAGAATACCGACCAGATTGGTGGCAACGACCAATCCTAGGAATGCCAATGCCTGATTGAAGATGGTTGAGACCACGGGATTTGAGTAGAGCAGGAGCCTCCGGTTGAAGGATAGGCGATCGGTCGTGATGGAATTGATTACAAGGAACCCGAAGAGACCTGACATGATGAGTGAGATGTTCGTGATCAGGAGGATATCCTTCAGGTGCAGTGCCCGTACCCTCACCTCGCTCCACCCATTGTACCTCAGGAACGTCATCGCATTCTCGTGTGTGCTGAAGTAGTACAGGACGTACAGATAGGTGAAGACGAGGAACACAGCCACCATGAGGTACGACAGGTTAATCAGAATGGAGCTTACCATTTTGTAGAAGGGCAGATCGAATGAGAGTCGGGGGTCAGCAACGAGGGAGTAGTGGAGATTCTTCTCCATACTTCCTCTCCCTTGCACCGAGATAACGAGGGCTGGGAAGAGTTCGTTGATCGAGCGAACGAGGCTCTCGGCATCCGATCGATCACCCTGAATGTAGTAATTCACCCTTCCGAAGAGGCTAAATGATTGGAACAGATCGGTATTCTTCAGGAAGTATTCCCCGTTGAAGAGGAGAAAGCCCGAGTTAATAGATTCAAACTGTGAGGTTCCGAGTCCTGGAATTGCGAAGTCAACACTTCCTCTCGACGTGTACAGGGATTTCTCACGCATGGAGTTGTTTGCAAGGTACTCGGTGCTGATGACGAAGCTTATGTCCTCGTGAATTCCGACCTCGGCCA
>JALWRB010000284.1 GCA_027077875.1 Candidatus Heimdallarchaeota archaeon | reverse complement strand
CTAACTAATATTCAACGGGTTCAGGAAGATATTAAAAAGTAGAAAGTTCTAATCGAAGTGAGACATGACGATATTTACTAGAAGAGGAGGACAGATTATCTTCGCTGGATTCATCTCTATTTCCATCTCAATAGCCATGGCAGGATATCAGGCTATCGGCGTCCTCATAGACACTTTCCTCGGTTCCCTTTTTACAGGAGGGGACCTAGGTGGTGGTAGCGCAGGTGCTATTGATTACTCTGAGTGGTATGGTAGTATATCGACACCCTCTGGTGAGAACATAGGACCACTACTCATGACGTGGTTTGGAGAGACCTTCACAAGATTCGCTCTCAATGATCTGGTGTATCTCGACCAGCAGATAGTCACGTACTTCCTTCTCTTGGGTTCATTGCTCATCTTCTCTGTCGTTGTCGCTTTCCCGCTGTTCGCCACGGGAGCGGATCCGAAGTCAATATCCATCGACAGGAAACTTTCCAAGCACAAGGGTTTCGCGGGAGATTATGTCTACATCGAGGTCAGGATTAAGAACAAGTCCCTGAAGCAGATACCTGTCTTGGAGGTCTACGATGCGTACCCCGAGGTTTTCGATCTGGTGCTAGGTGAGAACTTCGCCACCATGCAGCTTTCGCCCAAACAGGCCACGGCTTTCGGATACCTCGTCCAGATTCCCGTTCGAGGAAAGTTTCTAATTGGTCCCACAAAAGTTATCCTACACGATCGTCAAGGATTCTTCTCGAGTGAGGCCATTCTTGCAGAGCTCTCGGACATCCTTGTATACTCCTCGTACGAGGACATCAAGAAGCTCGAGATGATGGGGGACAAGAGAAAACTGGGAAATCTATTCGGCGCCCACAAGACAAAGGTCAAGGGGGGTGGAACCGATTTCTTCGGGATCAGGCAATTCCAACCCGGAGATCCGCTGAAGAATGTCCACTGGCCCTCTGTAGCCAAGAGTGGCGGGGAGAAGATGATGGTCAGGGAGTTCGAGTCGGAGCAGAACATCAGGGTGATGATCATGCTGGACTCCAGCTCGTCCATGGGTGCAGGACTTCCGAGGAACAACAAGCTGGAGTTCTCGATAAGGAGCGCGGTCATGATGGCGTATCTTGCCCTTGAGAAGAAGGACACCGTGGGACTCTGCGTCTACAACGAGGAGGTCGAGACCCTCATGGATCCGTCGGGTAGTCAGGCGTTCATGTTCCAGTTCCTCAACGCTCTCGCCCTTGTGACCCCGAAAGGTCAGGCACGGATGCTCAAGGCTGTGGAGTACCTCCTCCCGAGATTGGGGAAGGCGACATACATCATAATCATCTCGGATTTGGAGAGTCCCCGGGAAGAGATTATCGAGGCAGTGAGGAAACTACGTAGTCACAAGCACAGGGTCTTCATCATCTCGCCATTTGGACCTTGGTTCGAGACCAGAATATCTGAACTGTCCCCCACAGATCGTCTGATCGGAGAGGCTATTCAGGAGAGTTTGATCAATGACAGGAAAGAGCTCTTCAAACTACTGCAGGGATTGGACACAGTAGGAATCAGCGTCGGACCAGACGACATGCTTGCCAATGTGATATCGGAGTTCAGCAAGTTGAAGGCAAGATCCTAAGGAAATTTGGTCACTATCTCATCGAAAAGTTCTTTCTCACCATCAAGTTTTCCAAGCGAGAGCTCCCCGTAATGACGAGATCCTCTCCTGATGCTGAAGTCCAGATAGACAAGTGACGCACCCCCAACCGTTGCCATTTCGATAAGAGTTTTGGAATCTATTTCTGGAAAAACTGTTCGTATCCTCCGGAGCTCGTCACCAACCGAAAGGGGGAAGAACATCGCATTGTCTGTCCCCACACCGATTCTCAGACCTATCTCTATTGCTAGCGGGATGTCCGGAACCCCGACTTGGGTGAACTGGTTAGATCCTAGACAAAATATCGCCCCTGTATCACTCTCCTTCATGACTTGGAAATCATCAGTATCCGAGTGTGTGAGGTGAACAATCGCTCGGGGTTTAATCTCTTCAACCGCCCAGATCACATCTGACATCCCATAATTAGATTGCCACCTGTTTCTTAATTCCTTATCCTCCGAGGCATGTATGAATATCATCTTACTTCCAGATTCAGCATGAGCCCTAATCTGCTTTAATTCCTCTCGGGAATAGTACGCGACATCTCTGATCCCAAAGTGGTTGAATTGGTCTAGGTCTTGGAACTCGGATTCATCTGGTCTACCAAAAGGAAGAAATGTTGAAGGTAATGTCTCGTAGGGTCCCAATCCTTCTATCCCTCCTTCCCTGAAATCTGCCCATCCCGAGATCATGAATCTACAGGCTTCGTTGAAGGACTGCCTAACAGCCCTATCCAATTGGACTGATGACAATCCGTTAAGGTGCCTAGACTTGATGCTGTCTTCTCCCACGAGCTCTTCAAGGGAGGTACCCCTAACTCCCCTCAACTCTATGTCCGCGGAGTGGACATGGGCATTGAATATCCCAGGGATTAGTATATTCACAGATGCTACTTCCCTACCGAGCTCCGCTATCTCAACGACTGAACCATCGTCATCGAAATCTACCCTTGCATTCCAGATCGGTTCGAGATCATCACCCATAAGCACAGCACGGTAGTTCTTGGAGTATGGAATAGTTGAGGCTAATAATCCGAACTAATAAGGTTTAAGTCCCTCCCAAATCCCTAATATAATCCATCAATTCCGGATAAATTCCCCATGTTGTGTTTCCTCTTTTGTACTAATTCATCAGGTAACACATAAATTCTATGAGGTTCAATACCAAATATACTATACGTGTGATAACATGGCAAAGAAAAAGGCATTAGATACTAAGGAAGACTCAGAGTCAATCTCCGACGGAAAGCTTACTCCCATGGACATCAAGTCCATCTGGGAAGAAGTGTACGAAGAAGTGAAAAAGGTGGTCATCGGCAAGGCAGATGTCCTCGAGGATATCATGATCGTTCTCCTCGGAGAGGGACATATCCTCCTAGAGGGAGTACCGGGTATCGCCAAGACCCACATCACCAACTCCTTCGCTTCAGCGATCGGTCTGGCATTCAACAGGGCACAGTTTACACCAGATTTACTCCCGTCCGATGTCCTCGGGACAAACATCTACGATCCAAAGACGGGTACATTCAAGCTCAGAAGAGGTCCAATCTTCACAAATCTGCTACTGGCTGATGAGATCAACAGGTCCCCACCAAAGACACAGGCCGCGCTCCTCGAAGCGATGGCAGAGAAGCAGGTCTCCATCGAGGGAACCACCTACAAGCTGGACAGACCATTCATCGTGATCGCTACGCAGAACCCTGTGGAGCAGGAGGGTACATACCCACTCCCCGAGGCACAGGTCGACCGTTTCGGAATGAAGCTCCTGTTGACACTCCCCGAACCCGATGAGGAACTGGACATCATCAAGTTGAAGCAGGACGGCATCAAGTTGAAGGTCAACAGGAAGACAACTGCACAGACAGTCAACAAGATGATCAAGGTGATCAAGGAGGACATGTACATCTCCCACGAGGTCATGCAGTACATGAGGGACATAGTCGTTAAGACCCGAACCGATCCCCGACTCGTCCTCGGGTGCTCACCTCGTGCATCCATAGCTATTCTCGGACACAGCAAGGCCTACGCTGCCATGAGCGGAAGGTCCTATGTCATCCCTGACGACATCAAGAGAATCCTCGTATCGACCGTTCACCACAGACTGCAGCTGAAGTCGGAGGTCGAGCTGGAGGGATCA
Organism: Candidatus Heimdallarchaeota archaeon; assembly: GCA_027077875.1. Classification (GTDB taxonomy): domain Archaea; phylum Asgardarchaeota; class Heimdallarchaeia; order Heimdallarchaeales; family Kariarchaeaceae; genus S139-21. The sequence goes on along the minus strand of JALWRB010000284.1, from coordinate 932 downwards.
ACCGGTGAGGTCATCATAAAGGACATCATGAACACGGTGTCCGTCCCCGTTTAATTCTTCAGAAGTTTATTCTACGTTACTGGTAATTTGTGCACCCTAAATCACAAAAGTTCTTTATATCATGAGATACGATCATGTTGTAGATGAGCACTCAAGGATTACAGAGAGCAGGTGACTTTTTCAGAGGAGAGAGGGCTAAAATCAGAATTACTCTGGGAATTGTGAAAATAATTGGAGGATTGATTCTCATGTACCTGACGTTCATGATACTCAGTTCCTTCGTCCCGGATGTCTTCACCTTAAACAACATGATCGTGGTTTTCGAGGTCTTGTTCCTCTTCGCGGTAGCCATACTGATCGCCCTATTTACCTTCATCGGAATGCTCGTAGGTTACATCTTCGTGATCAGCACAGCACCCCTCGGGAATACAACCGTGACCTCGGGATTCTCCAATGGTATGACCTACCTGATGAGAGCGTTCTTCGAGCAAGTACTGTTCAATGGATTCAACTTTGACAACGCAGGTATAGATGTAGATTCCTATCTGGGTTCAGGAGCGGATCCATTCGGACCCTTGGCCTACATGCTACTGTACTCTACGAGAATATCCTATGAGAAGCTCTTCATCAACGGTATACTCACCATTGCGCTCATCCTCATGCTCATCACCGGAGTGAACTTTATCTTCCAAGGAAATATGGGACAGGCTGCAATCTCATTCTTCCTCTCCCAGTTCATCCTCGGCTTCGGATACATCAACTCCCTCGTCCTACCCCTCACGCTTGACGTCACATCATTTGCATCGCTGATGAGCTCCACCATGTTCCAGATAGGGTTCGTCTCATATATCTATCTGGAGTACTCACTGCAGACGGGTTACCTCAATAATATCGCCCAACCCGCTCTTCAGCGCCAAAAACGAGTTGGCAGG
>JALWRB010000283.1 GCA_027077875.1 Candidatus Heimdallarchaeota archaeon | reverse complement strand
CCAATCCTCTTCAGGGCATAGTAGTTCATGTTATCTGCATTCGTCTTACCCACTTCGTCCCGTATTGTCTCATCGACGAAGAACAACTGATAGAGTAAGAAGATGGTGGCACCGATGCTATCTCGATCTGCATATCCGTCGAAAGCCTGAATCTCGTCCAATGCATCCATATAGTAAGTATCTGTGAATTCTCGGTAATCTCCCTCAAGGATATCTTGAAGGACAGGAAGAAGATAGTCCTCGTAAGCACTAATGTAGGTATCCATCTGGAAGCGCTGCATGTCCTCAACCGTAAGGTCGGTGGCATTCTCCAGAAGCTTGGCAATGTTTCTCGCACGGTATCCTGGAGGATATGCTTCGTGTATGTAGAAGAGGTTTCTTTTATCGATCCTCTCATTGTTAGAGGAGAACCATCCTTTATCTGGATTAGGGAGCCACAACTGCTCCTCGTAAGGAACTATTCCTAACCAATCAAAGTCCCCCGTACTTGCATTATGAGGTAGCATCCCAAAACCTGATTTTCTGATGGGTATACCGCCAGTAAACTGGTAACCAATATTACCGTCGACATCGGCCATCACAAAATTCTGTCCGGGAACTACCCAAAACTCAAGCGCGTCATGGACATCGTTTATGTCCTTGGCGGTGTTCAGAAGAAACACCGATTTAACGATATTGTCACGGTCATATACCTCATTGAGCGACCATCTCAGAGCGTATTCTGTACCACCCATATCCATCAATGGCCCAAAGTCAGTCATCAGGATCTCTACATTCATTTCACCTCCGGATTTGAGTGGGATCTCCTCTTCTATGATTTCAATTTCTCTCCATTCGTCCCCAACGAGATAGTGAGTCTCATTTCTCTTGAAGTAAAATAGATCCACTGCATCCAGTGCGGTATTCGTGACACCCCACGCAACGTCCTGATTGTGTCCAACAATCACGAACGGTATCCCCGGTAAGCTGAACCCCTCGACATTGAGGTTATCTTCGGTGGCAATAAGGTGAACCTTCCACCATATACCAGGAGTTGAGAGGGAGAGATGCGGATCATTGGCAATCAGTGGTTTCCCACTTCTTGTCATCTTCCCAGAGACTACCCAATTGTTTGACCCTGTCCCGAACTCAATACCGTTCTCCTTCAGAATTCTGTAGACGGGTATATTGAAGGAGGTACTGAGTCCCTCTACAGACTCATTGTATGTCTGCAAGTAGCTTACTACATTCGGGTTCTGTATGTCGAGAATCTGGAGCATCCTTTCCATTCCGGCTGTCTGGTAGAATTTCAACCGATCCAGTTCCTGCTTGAGCCCACGGAATGCGAGATCGAAGGACATCATGCCTTGAACACCCACAATATCTTCAACCGTCCATGGTTTAGGCGTGGACTGTATGAGGATGAACTCAAGGGGAATATTATCTGGGTGGTCATTGATGTAGGAATTCAATCCCTTGATGTACGAGTTGAGATACTTCAGAATAAGCGGATCCAAGTTCTTGACAACTTCTGTGGCAGATCGCTTGATCCCGATTGTCCTGAGAAAAACGTCGGAGGTATACAAGTCGTCACCGAGCATCTGAGATAATTCACCATTTACAACAGCTCGGGTGAACTCCAATTGGAACAATCTGTCACGTGCGTACTCATAAGCCTGAACAAAAAGGACATCCTCAATGGTTTTGCCGATTATTGTAGGCATCCCAAGATTGTCCCGATAGACTGTCACCTCATCTGAAAGATTGGGGTTAGAGATCACATTCTGAACCCTATCGTCGAGGTTTCTGACGCCAAGGTACACACCTAAACCCCCAGTGATAATCAACCACTGGATGACGAGGACTGTTACCTTCAGCACAGATTTGGTAGAGACCATATCTTCACAATTACGTGTCTATTCAAAAGTTTGACTCCCTTACTACAATTGAGTCTCTAAGGAGGAACGGATTCTCTGGGCATCCTCAGGAACATCGGTGATAATGGCGTCTACACCATCCCTCATCAGTTTCTCAATGCTCCTTGAGGAATTGACAGTCCACGGATGGACACGAATACCAAGTTTGTGCAGATACGGAATATGCTTAGTTCTAAAGAGCTTGTGGAAGGGGTTGTATGAGTACAGGTTAACCTTACGGTGCCATTTTTCCCAAGTTTGTCTACGAGAATACAGAGAGAGGAGAGATACCCTGAACTCTGGGTCAACCTTTCTCACCCCAATGAAAGTCTTGGGATAGAAGGATGAAAGGTGGAGATTCGAAAGTTCGAAGTTGTCTTGGAGAAACTTCATCAACTTTGAACCCAGACTCGCGTGGTCTTTCTCACTTGCAGGGACCTTCAATTCGACATTTATCTCTAATCCTTCCAGACCCTTGATCTCTTCCAATCTGGGCAGTGCAGACTCCCTTTCTCTCTCAGCATTGGATGTGGGCAGTTTCTTTCCAAGGTGGTCGATAATCCACTCGCCCCCTGCAGAGAGATATGTGTCGAGTTCGATTCCATCTGCACCGATTTTCTTGGCTCTAAGAAATGCCTGCATCGTATTTTCAGGTTGCCCGTATCCCCTGTGAGCTATGATTTGGATCAATATTTCAATGGTGTATTATGGCTATATCAGTTGTTCGTAGTGGTTCTCAGAAATTGTATGCTTGAGGTTTCTTCCTAGTTCCAACGATCTTGCCCGCAGTTTCCTTGTAGTACTCTATTCTCTCCTTGGTAAATTGATAGACCTCATCATAGGTCAGCTTTCTTTGGGCCACTCCGTCCTTCACCGCAGCTCTAGCTACAGCTGCTGCTTCCGCGGGCATCAATCGCGGATCAGTCGGTTCAGTGATGACATTGTCGAGAGAGAGTTCATCCTCTGTCAAAACTCCTGCAATTGCCTCTGCAGCAGCAATCTTCATGTTCATGGTGATCTTCGTTGCCTTGACATCGAGAGCACCCCTGAATATTGCAGGGAATCCGAGCACATTATTGACCTGGTTGTTGAAATCTGATCTGCCAGTCCCAATAATTTTAGCTCCTGCATCTATTGCATCTTGTGGGAGAATCTCAGGTACAGGATTTGCAAGAGCGAATATGATTGGATCGTCTGCCATCTTCTGTATATGACGAGGTTTGAACATTCCCTTTGAACTTACACCAATTAGGAGATCAGCACCCTCAGCCGCGTCGTCCAACTGTAGGAACTGCTTCTTGGGATTAATCTGCTCTGCCAACTCTTGCTTATACGGGTTCATGTCATCATGCCTTCCATCAAAAATTGATCCAATTCGATCAATAACCTGCATGTTCTCACCCTTGACTCCCCTACCAAGTAGCATAGTAGCTATGGCTATTCCAGAAGCTCCTGCTCCGTGAACAACCACCTTCATGTCCTCAAACTTCTTATCCAATAGTTTAGCGGCGTTAATCGTTGCTGACAAAGTGACGATTGCCGTACCCCATTGATCGTCGTGGAATACTGGAATCGGCAATTTCTCGTCAAGTTTCCTCTCAATATAGAAACAGTCTGGTTTCCTAATGTCTTCAAGATTTATGCCGCCAAAATTCTGCGCCATAATCTCAACCGTTCTGATGAATTCATCCGGATCCTTGGTATCAAGTATGAATGGCATAGAGTCTACGTTGGCGAGAGCTTTGAAGAGTATGGACTTCCCCTCCATTACCGGATATCCAGCCATTCCTATATCTCCCAGACCAAGTATCCGAGTGCCATTGGAAATAACCGCCACCGTATTTCCGACATTAGTATACTGGTACAGACTCGAGGGATTCTTTTCAATAGCGAGGCAGGCTACTGCCACACCCGGTGAGTACGCAAGGGTAAGATCTCGCGCGTTGGTTACTGAAGTCTTAGCGATGGTCTCGATCTTACCATTTCCAGGATAATTATCAGAATGGTATTCCAGAACATCAATATCAGAATATTTAGCAATAGCCTTTCCCGAAGGCTTATCATCAGTCATTGTCTATTTACTCCTTGAAGTTGTCAACTAACAATAACTATCTAAAATATAATGGTTGTGTAAAGTACATAAAACATAAACGGAAACTCTCAAATAACCATAATTTTAAACATTTCCTAGTGAAATTGAGTATATTTTTCGAAAAAAATGATAATGACTCAAAATCCATACAGATAGAACTTTTCATTGCAAAACTGGGAATTTGTACAACCCACCCCGTGACTTAATTCACTAATATGAAAGTAATCTGTGGAAGTCTGCAGAAATCAAACTTCAACCTCTCAGAACCTGATTTTTGAGGTTATATTGCTTAATTACATCATTATATAAAATACAATTCATTTATGCTAAGGGGATATACGCGAAGTGTGCAATTAGATTCATGAAATAAGAACGATTATATATCACGGAATTATATGAAAAAATGTATTTGTCTTGACGCATTAGAATGAGATTGTCAGGAATCAGCAAGATGTATATTGCTGAAGCAATCCTCAATAACCTTGAAAGCAAGATAGACGTCATAACTGAGGGAGTTAATATTGACAAAGAAACGCACCAAAAAGTCAGACAGTAAGGCCCGAACTGCATCAGCAGCAGTGTTCTTCAATGAGAACAAGAGCATTGCAGGATTCGGCAATCCGCTCAGGGCTGTATTTACATCAATTAGAGAATTAGTAGAGAACGCGCTCGACGCCTCTGAGAAGAGAAATGTGACCCCCAATATCCGAATGAAATTGCGGAGACTT
>JALWRB010000282.1 GCA_027077875.1 Candidatus Heimdallarchaeota archaeon | reverse complement strand
GTAGCTTCTCCTTGATCACGATAATCTTCGAGTCGCCCGCTTCCAGCAGGTTGAGCTCAGAGCTAGTGATTTCTCCGATGATACTGTTAATACCCGCGAAGGCACCCCCGGCTAGGTCGACATCACTAATGGTGAAGTCATTAAAGGAGTAGTTGAAAGGTGTGATACCAGTATCGGTTCCTACGAGGATGAATTGTGGATCCCCCCTCTCGCTTCTTCGCAGATAGAGGAAGTATAGGACAATAATTCCGACGACGACAATCGCCACGATAATAATCACATCAGTCAGGTTGATCACGGTCTGTAGATCAACCTCTGAGAAGTCGATACCTTCATTTTTAAACACATGCACTGTCCCATCCTTCGAGCCGTATGCAAGATCCAAGTTTCCGTCATTGTCGAAGTCCACAAGTGTCGGGGCGACATTCTCAACCTGATTCAGTGCAAGCTCACCGAAGGGATTTCCTGGGTTTGTGGAGTCAATGAGCACGTATGTCGGTTTACCATTCTCGAATCCAGTGTTCTTGAGGTACACCACGCCGAACCTCTCACTCCCGATAATGAAATCATCGAGTCCATCACCGTCTGGATCCAGTGGGAATGGAACTGGGTGGCGGTCAAGTGGTATGGTGAAGACACCCTCAGTCCGGACCCAACTGGGGTTTTCTGTAGTGCCATCGTTGATGAAAAGCACGAGCGATCCTGAGCCCTCACCTACGACCATATCCTTGACCCCGTCCTTATCAATATCCGAGAAGACAGGCTTGGCATAGGAGTCTACCTTCACACCTTTAACAAAGGAGTTATTGATGACAAAGTTCCCAGAGGGTTCCTGGGTGAGTGCAATCACACTCCCATTCTCCAACCCTACAACTAGATCCTTACGACCGTCTTTATCAAGGTCAATGATGAATGGGGCTGACCTTTTCAGTGGTGTCGTGAACAGCCCGAATTCATAGTCGTCAAAAGTAAAGTCCAAACCTGATGATCCGATATTCGTCTGGTGAACTAACTCACCTGAATCCTGCCCCACGAAGATATCATAGACATCTTGGGAGAAGTACTTGAGAAAAGCGGGATGTGTGTAGGTCATTCCGGGCTTAAGATTGGTCACAGTTTGTTCCACCCAGTTCTCCGATTCCTGTGCAACTGCGGGACTGACGATTACGAAGACAAGTAGAATGATCAGGTAGGGTTTCTTCTGCACAGTGCCTTCTCGTACTTTTACCTATAATAGATTTTGGCTATCCGAACTCACATCACAAGATCCAGAGTACGTGTAGACTCCATACCTGCAATGTGTGCAGTAACATCTTTAAAATCGGTGAACAGACCTGTATCCACTACTCCAGTCACACCTTTTAGTCTGTAGTTGACACCATGTGGATCACCAAGACCTGAGCTGGGATGCAGGTCAACTATATAGTTTCCCCCATCGGTGTAAAAGGGTAGACCAGTAGAATGTCTACGCAATTCCCATGTGAAGTCTTGGTAGAAGAAATTGAGCATCCGATACACGTGGGGAAGAGAGAAAGGGTCGAGCTCGATGGGAATGGAACCCAATATCTGAGAAACCATCTTGTCCTCGGTGACTGCAACTATCACCTTCTCTGATGCTCGCCAAAGTACCTTCTCTCTAAGGAGTGCCCCTCCCCTCCCCTTCAGAATGTGGTGAGGTTCCTCCGAGCAGATCTGGTCTGCCCCATCTATGCATAGCTTGACCTCCATCCCTGGCATGAATTTGATCTCAGATAGTCCTGCACTATTGAGCTCCATACTAGTTAACGACGACCCCGAGAGGAATTTGACATCTCTGAATTCCTTGGGGTTCTCGCCCAAAGTCTTGATGATCTCGTTCACAGTGGAACCACTTCCAAATGCGACAACACCTTCCTTCGGGATTAAGGGGAGAATATCCTTCCCAAGCCTCTTCTTGAGCTCATCCTGCACAGGTCAATCTGTGGTTCTAGGGTACTTATACCTTGGGCTATCTAGGAGGTTGAGCATTGCATACTTTTCATAAATAATCATGGGACTGAGATACATTCTACACCATCATCAGTCACTGTACGAGAACTGCTTCTTCCGGTCGATGGTACTCCTGACCATCTCCGGAGGGATGGGGTGCACCTCACCGAGACTCTCCGCCATGATGATCATCTCCGCAGCTTCCTCGATCGTGACCGCGAGTCTCGCTGTCTCCCGGACATCCTTACCAAAAACAAGGACTCCGTGGTTCTCAAGAAGCACTGCCCTTGTGTCTGGTCTGATTACATCCTGTATGTTCCTGATGGACTCTGGACTCCCACGGGGTCCGTACTTAGCGAGCGGGACACCCTCGAGGATGTCGTGTCTGACCATCGCCTCGTAAGCACTGGGTATCGGCTTGGAGGAGATAGCGAATGCAGTGGTGTGGGGAGCGTGTGTGTGAATCACGACATTCACGTCAGGTCTGACGCTGTAGACCACATCGTGCATATCCACAATCTCCTGAGTCGAGGGATGCAGGGTCGCTCGCGATTCTTCCGAGTTGGGATCAATAACTGACAGGGACTCCGTGGTGAAATGCTCGTCAAGGTGTGACCTCGTTGTGAGCACGAGATTGCTCCCCGTCCGAGCACTGATGTTTCCATGGAAGGATCGTGAAATCGCCCTACCCCTCAGGATGATCATGACGGCTTCGACGATCTGTTCCTTAATCTGCTGTACGTCCATAGATTACCCTATGATTCATCCCTTTATAACAAGTCGTTAGTATAGTAACAGAATTTGACGAGTTCGTAGGATCAGCGGTAGTATCTCACCCGTTCCTCAATCTCAGGACGTCTGCCCTCCTTATTCCGTTTTTCCAGCGCATATCCGAGTGGGAGGATAACCTGAGGACGGTAGATGGATGGTATGTCAAGGATCTCGTTCAAGAAGTCCTTGGGCTCGGGAGTATAGGTTACTGTTGACAATCCCTCGTTCTCGGCAGCTAGTATCATGTAGGCGATGGTGAGCCATGTGCTCTCAATTGAGTGCCGATCCTCCCACTCCGAGTTCTCGAAGACAGCAAGTAACACGGGTGCGTCGGTAAGGAAGCTCTTGGTTACCCTTATGTCCTTCGTCTCTACCCACTTCAGGAACTCGCTCTCCTTCGCTCGCCGTTTCTCTTGATAGAACCTGCGCTCAACCCTCTCCGCCTCCTCACGTATTCTCTGCTTGAGATCCGGGTTCTGCACGACTGCTACGAGATAGGGGGACTTGTTGGATCCGGAGGGTGCGTAGATCCCCGCCTGAATTACCCGCTGAATAAGCTCCTGATCCACGGGAGTCTCCCTGTACTTACGGGTGGTTCTCCTCCGTCTCATGATATCGTAGAGTTCGTCCACAGAGGGATAAGTACAATGTCGGATAAATAGGTAATGTTCTTCCTAGAACACCAAGACCGTTCATCGGTAACCTTAGTAATCAGACTGCTCTAACAGGAGGGTTAGGTGGAGTCCTCGTCAGATCCCGTGTCTGCGTCTTCGGAAGAAGGATCCTCAGATTTATCCAAAGCCTCCTCCACAGGTTTCTCAGATGGTGTGTCCTTATCTGGAGTTTCAATAGACCCTTCATCCTTCTCGACAGGTGGATCAGAGGCGGTACTGTCTGCGTTCTCGTCTGAAGCTTCAGCAGGTTTGTCATCCTTCCCCTCCTCAATGGGTGGATCAGCGCTACCTGTATCTTCATCAGGAACTTTCAAAGGAGTTTCTGCTGAAGTATCCACTTCATCACCTGTCGGGGTCGTATCGGAACTAGTTTTTGTCGAGTCATCATAGACATCTTTCAGGTCAGATTGATCAGTGGCACTTTCCGAGGGAGTATTGACAACATCAGAAACGGAGGAATCTCTAGGATCAACCTGTGTGACCTCGACACCAGTTCTCGCACCCTCTGTTTTATCCAATGAGGAGTCGGGCCCCTCCCCTAACTTAAAGTCACTAATGAGGTTGTAACTTGCCTCAGAGTGTGACAAAAGATCCTGAGCATCGAGATTGATCTCCAGCATCGTGGCCATCATCTCCTCAGCGGATGACGAGACTTCCTCAGAGGAAGCAGAGGTCTCCTCTGAGACCGAAACGACCTCTATCATTGCGGCGTGTATCTCTTCGAAGCTCGTTCGCAGCGTATCGATTATACTGCTAGTTACTTCCTCGTTCCTGTCCGCCACCTCTTGGGACTGGTCCGAGAGTCTCCTGACGTTCTCTGCAACCACGGTGAATCCCTTGCCGTACTCACCTGCTCTCGAAGCCTCGATACCCGCATTTAGTGCGAGGACATTCGTTTCAAGAGCGATGTCTGATATCTCCTTCGTATTCGACTGAACAATCTCAATTGTCTCCTTAATCGCCTTCTCCAGTGTCTCCATCTTCTGCGTGATCATCGCGATCTGGTCAGCCTGTGCAGATGCACCAAGGCTCATTGAGTTGGCGGCATCAGCGACCTCCTCTGCTGCACGCGAGACCTCATTTGTAGCATATCCAAGGTTCTCGGAACTCGAGCGAACGGCTTTCGATGTGCGCTGCATCTGCATGATCAGAGACCTCAGCATCTCCCTCATCTTCCCAATACCAATCTTCAGATTATTGATCTCCTCAGCAGTTGTGTTGCCAGGATTGAACTCACCACTCAGATCCTTGGCGGTGATATGCTCAACCTCACCCTCCAGACGTTTAACAGGGTTGATGATGAAACGGGGAATACCCATGACCGCAATGATCCCGAACAGGATTGCAATGAGATTCATCGTACCTACGACCACAAATGACTGGGCTACCCCAGCATCGACGTCAGATCTGATCTTTTGTTCCAAGATTATAATCTCATTTGAGATGACATTTAACTCAGTCTGTATGGTATCAGCTGTGTTTGAGTAGATTGAGGTCGCTACACCAATAGACTCATCAATGCGGAGAATCGATACGAACAGGTCATTGTATGACTGCAGGGTATCAACCAGTGTACTGCTCACGTTCAGATTCGAGATCTTGAACTTCTCTAACCGAATAGACTCATTCATCCTCTCCTCATAGATGGAGGAACTCTCATTACCCCCGAGAAGGTAGTCCCGCTCAATCGACCGCATTGTTAGATAGCCAGTTATGAGACCGGCATACACCTCCTGAGTGAGGTTGCCCACATCAAATGCTTCGGTGATTCCCGCATAGTAGAGCTCGATTGTAGAGGTCATATCACCGACAAGACCTACTTCATTACCAAAACCTACCCCACCACGTATACCGTAGAGCTCAAATGCCTCGGAGCTCTTCTCACGGTAGGTGTCTACCCGCGGTTCGAGAGAAACCGCCAGACTAGTGATCCTCGTGTCTATATCGCTGACCTTGAGATCGTACAAAGCGGATGTCAGGTTGTCCACAAATCGGGAGTGCAGGAAGAGCGAATTACCGTCCCCTTCAGATATGTACAACTCTCCCATCAAGCGGGCCTGCGCCATGTAGTACTTCATCTGATCTACCGTGTCATCGGTGGAACCCACACGATCCAAGATGTACTCGTAATTATCCTTACTGTCATTGAGGGCAATCTCACTAACCGAGACTGCACTAATCATGAGGATGAGCAAAATACCAAAACCGATACTCGCGATCTTCCACAGTTTGAGCTGAAATACCACAGAACATACTAGTTTCCACCTTTAATTAGATTGTCTATGAAAAATACCCCAGGGAGATAAAAAAATCTCTAATAACTGGAAAATCCTCAGCCATAATCTATCAATCACAGATCAGGAACTTGTGCCATATGGCCTATCCTGTGAAAAAACAATCAGCAACACGTAGACCATGGAAATCCCCAATGAGACCCAGCTCAGATTCTCAGGGACCATGGTCCCGTTAGAATACAGATAGAGAAGAAATGAAGAGAAGAGAGCTAAGGATAAACCCGATACAACAAACAGCCGCTTTCGTGAAATTTCTTCCCGGTATGAGAACCACCGTGAAAAGATCAGTAACACGACAAGCTTCATCAGATCCCCCACCAAGAACGGATACAGACCCAACTCAAACGCCTCCGAAAGAGAGAGCTGTAGACTCATTATCAGCCAGAAAAGACCAAAACCATAGATCACAATCAGCCCAGCTAAAAACCCAAGAACTGCTCTGTCACCAGAGTACCTCTCGGTCAGGTATCCAACTACCCACCCAGCAAGCACAAAACCAATAAGGTAACCAAATGAAGCTGCAAATACCTTCGCAAAACCACCAGTCCCATTCGAAAACCACGGCACACCAATCAGCCCAAGAAGGACATAGAGAAGCTGAGAAAGACCACCCTTCCTAGCTCCAAGTCGGGAGCCAGAGAGAAGGACAAAAAAGGTCTGCAAGGTGATAGGAACAGGTGTGAACGGCAGAGGAATCACAACCTGCGCACCAAGCCCAGTCAGAACTGTAAGGCTCAAGACCAGCAGTCCAGATGTCAGAGCAGTGTCTACGTCGTTTGAAGTATTAGAACGAATCTCAAGCACGAGTCGAACAGAGAATAACGGCTTATAAAATCGCCCAACCTTTCTCATAGCAAATTGTATTTTCAAAAAGACAAGGTCATGAAAGAGTTCTAGATCGAACAGATTCAAACAGGTATCGGAGTTATTCCTCACAGATAATCGAATAATGGATACATTTTATTTATTACATAGAGTGTGCCAAACGGAAAGATTAGGGTCACCCCCACACCAATTGTAGGAAATATTCGTAATTATGTCTTGAAATACCGCCATGAGGGAAGAGGGATTTGAACCCTCGATCACTACCAACTTGTTCGGCTTTCACCGATCCCCAAGGTAGCATGATACCAAGCTTCACTATCCCCTCGGAATCTCACTGCTTATAATCGCAAGTGAGGTACAATCTAGATTGAATCCTTATGGTTATAATAATTTAGATTAGTCGCGGGTAGATTGGAGATACTCTCATCCATTTGCTCGGTGCTGTTCGGCAGGATCAGTGTTCTGCGTTAAATGATTGATGGGAGCGGAGGAATAATTGGCTTCAAAGTCGGTGTTGGTACTCACGGATGTCTTTTTCGCTTGCTATTGTCGGTGCTAAACTAGCCATTCTTGCATGTACTTCAAGAACTGAAGTGCTGCCACTTGGAGAGATAATCAGAAGTTCTTAGCCCTAGTACCAGCAGCACCTGTTCTTGTTTTAACTATGAGTATAGAGAGAACAAGCCCTGTAAGAGCAGATTCACCTGAGCATCGATGACGAAACTCCAGGATCTAGAGCTCGTTGAATACTGTATCTAGAGCTCGATGAATTCTGGATCTTCATCGTCGTCACAAGCATGGCACATAATGAACGCCACCACTGACGAGACCACGGCACTGAGCACTGGGTACAGACCGAGCATACTAATAATCGTTATCACCTTTTCACCTCCTCATGGACTACAGGGGGAATTCTTTAAAAGGAAAAAATAATTGGTTGAAAAAAGAGGTCATTTACCGTGTAGGAGGATTGTTCTAGGTCAAGAATATCTCCGTCCAGCAGCAGGTAGAGTCTGCGTCGAGGAGTGGTGTTGTACGTGTGCTCTTCGATGGTTGTACCCGGTTCTAAGTCTTAGTCCTTCTGGTCGTTTCTCCAAGCTTAGTACAGGTTGTCCTGCAGGTATTAGTTCATAGATTGTCATGTGCACACCACTGTTGCACTCACACTTCTCCTTTGACAGGATGGTTGATCAAAACGCACAATAACGGTTGTTCCAGATGAGGAGTATGGTTGATCAGTTTGAGGAGCTGACACGTTTCACTAAGGTGTACAAGAAGGTCCGGAACTACGACGTGAGTATCTATTTTAGCGAGATAGACCCTGCGAAGGTTTCATTGGTCTTTGTCCACGGGTGGCTGGGAGATGCTTCAGGAATGTCATTGGTTGCGGGTGATCTCACGGGTAGTTACAACACCTTTCTTCTCGATCTTCCGGGCCATGGCGACAGTACGCAGTTCCACTATGATGGTCACTCCTGCGACCTGAGCATGGAACTCTTCCTCGTCGCATTGGACAAGGTCGTCGAGATGACGAGTGGAATACCATGGATAGTCGGTCACTCCATGGGAGGGGGTGTCGTTCAGGAGTATCTGTGGCGTCATCCAGATAAGGTCCGCGGAGCAGTGATCGTGGACTCTGCAGCGAATTTCAGGAATGCCATACCTGCAGCAATCGAGAGTTTTCTTATCAAGGAACTCGTGGAGGTAAAAACTGCTGCTAGACTCCTCGCTGACTTCTTCATCGAGCGTGCGTTCTCCCACACGAGAGACAAGGATACCGAGATGATCAAGACCAAGCTCCGCCAGCAGCTCCTGTCCACAACCTTGGAGGGTGCGATCTGCCCGTTCCGCCACATCATTAGCATGTGGACGAGGGAGGGCGATGTTGCAGAGTTCGACAACCCTGTGCTGATCGTGGTGGGGAAGGAGGACATCGTGACCCCGAGGTCGAAGGCGCACAAGATGGCCGAGATCTATCCGAATTCCAAGGTGGTAGAGGTCGATGGTGCGACACATCTGCTTCCACTGACCCACCACAAGAAGCTGAGTGAGATAATCAAGAAATACTTGGACAATCCCTCATGACCAGATGGTTAGTCTAAAGAGCTGAGTTGCCCGTTGCTGAAACATGGGCGATCATGTCGACACCCTCTCCCTGTTCGACAGGACGACAAGGAGCGTGCGGACGTACGACTTCGTCGTCTACGTCTCCGACATTGGAGCAGATAACAGCATCGTCTTTGTCCACGGGTGGCTCGGTGACGCTTCAGGTTTCTCGCTCGTGGCAGAACAGCTAATGGAACATCACAATATAGCTCTAATCTCCCTTCCAGGCCACGGGGAGAGCACACCGTTCAGAAGGTCTGACGGAGAGTGTGACTTGGACATAGATCTATACATTGAAGCGTTAGACGACGTCGTCGGGATGGTGAAGGGCAGACCTTGGTTGGTGGGACACTCGATGGGCGGTGCAATCATACAGGAGTATCTCAGAACATCCTCCAGAGAGATTGCAGGAGCAGTCCTCGTCAACACGACCACGACCTTCAAGAGCGCAGTCCCGAAGCATATCAATGACGTCCTTGTCATGAGTGTGGTCGAGATCAAGCTCCTCAGGGAACTCCTCGCCGACTTCTTCCTCGATCGTGCATTCCACCAGAAAAAGGACGATAGAAGTGTCAGAATAAAACACAGACTAAGGGAGCAATTGATGTCCATCGGGGAGGACGAGGTGGTATGCCCGTACAAGAAAATATTGACAGTATGGTCACGAGAGGATGAGATGTTCGATAAGGACATACCCGTGCTGATCATCGCAGGGGACGCGGACATCCTCGTACCGAGATCCAGGGTTGAGAGAATGACCGAACTCTATCGATGGTCTGAGATGATTGTGATTGACAGAGCGACACACCTGCTCCCTCTGTCACACTACACTGAGCTGGCAGAGGCAATAGAAAAATTCGTGGGGTGAGCTTGGAACGGGAGTGCTGGGGAAATGGGGGCTGCCTCTAGGGAAGAACAGGAATGTGACTATATGGTCTCCACGTCGTGGGAGCTGCTCTCTTTCTGCCCTGAGTTCGTGATCTCGATGAATTCCACGACCTCCCGTGCTTCCTTCAGCGATCTCCCACCTGCATAGCTGATACCTGAGCGGAGGCCACCAACAAGCTGGAAGATGACGTCACGGGCACTCCCTTTGTACGGGACCAGTGCCTCCACGCCCTCGGGCACGACGTTCTCGAGGTCGGCATCGTCGAACGAGCCCTTCTTCTCACGAACTTCTCTTCCCAGACTTGCTCCGAAGGACGCCATTCCTCGGACGACCTTGTAGCGCTTGCCGTTCCTGAGCAGTGGTAGTCCTGGGCTCTCTTCCGTGCCTGCGAGGAGACTGCCGATCATGACGGTGTCTGCCCCCGCGAGGAGCGCCTTGGCCACATCACCTGACTTCCGGATACCACCGTCGGCTATGGTAGGTATGCCCTCTTCCCTTGCGACGGAGGCGCTGTCGATGATCGCGGTGAGCTGCGGTACACCTGAGCCTGCGACGATCCTTGTTATGCAGATAGAGCCGGGACCGACGCCTACTTTGACGCCATCCGCCCCTGCGGAGATGAGGTCTGCTGTACCAGCTGCGGTTGCCACATTTCCTGCGATGACCTCGATGTCATGGTCCTGTTTTATCTGCTTGACCGTATTGATCGCAAGGTCCGAGTGCCCGTGGGCTATATCGACGACTATGACATCTACGTCGGCTTCCACGAGAGCCTCGGTTCTCCTGAGGTAGTCGCCCTTGACACCGACTGCTGCACCTACCCTGAGTCTCCCTTTGGAGTCCTTGACGGCCAGTGGATGCTGCTTCCTCTTTCTCACGTCCTGCAGGGTGATGAGACCCGTGATCTTTCCCCCTTTGCTCACGAGGGGGAGTTTCTCCACCCTGTGCTCGTCCATGAGCCGGATGGCATCCTCTGAGTTGATCCCCATAGACCCCGTGACAACCTTGGAGGTCATCCTGTTCCCGACGGTATCTTGGGGATCAGCGTAGTTGACGTCCCTTCGGGTGAGAATTCCCTCGAGAGTTCCATCCTTGTCTGCTACCAGAAGTCCGGAGACGTTCTTCTCTTCCATGAGCGAGAGTGCCTGCTCGATGGTGGACTTCTGTGAGATAGTGTAGGGGTTCTCGATGACGAGGCTCTCCGCTCGTTTGACATTACGGATCTCAGCCACTTGGTCTTCCACCGATAGGAATCTGTGGATTATCCCTATGCCACCGAGCCGTGCCATCTTTATGGCCATGTTGGACTCACAGACCGTGTCCATGTTGCTAGCGACGATCGGTATATTGAGGGGGATGTTGGGTGTGAGCTGGGTGGAGACATCGATCTGCTTCCTCGTGGAAACAGGTGATTTTTTTGGTATGATGAGAACGTCATCAAAGGTCAGACCTTTCCTGAACATGTTCCACAGCAGATTTGGCCTACAAGGATATAACTTCTTTGGTGTGATGTACGAAGAATTATGGGGATTCAGCCACTCAATCACCGATTTGTTTATGATTGTTTCAGATACTGAAACACCTGAAACTACACTGGAACGAGGTTTCTCCTACGGGGTAGATATGTTGTTTCACCCGTGTTTCTGTCAGAGGTGACAAAATGAGAACAAACGTCATTGGACTGGTGCTTTTCGGACTGATCACAGTCGGGCTAGCTACCGGTGGAATACAGTACATGGACTTCTCCAAGCAGGAGAATAACGTGGACGACACTACCCTCTCAACGGATTACAGGGCGGATGAGAGTGGCGCAGAGGGATTCGGTTACTATGTCGATCCCGTCATGACAGAGGAGGAGGTTATTGCAATCGCCAACTCCTTGGAGGAGGTTCAGAATTACACATCGATCTATGAGACCGATGTGGTAGCGTACTTCGACGGGTACGGAACATGGACAGTGGAGTACTACCAGATCTCAGAAGGGATGACTGGAGAGCCTGTGACAGCGGAACAGGCCACTGAGACCTCACCCGTTGGTGAGGAACCCGTAGCCCCTGAGGAGCCGATCTACTACTCAGAAGCTGCACTGTACGTGTGGATAGACGACGCTACAGGAGCAGTTCTTGAGGTTTATGAACAGGAGCCTTACGTACCCATAGACCCCGAGGTCCTCGACGCGGCGATGGATTTCGTCTCGGGTAACTATCTCGGTGATATCAGCACCATGGATGTCTACGGTGAGCAGTTCGGTGACGAAATTTATCTGTCGGGATACGATTACACATCGGACTCGTGGTTCACTGCGACGCTCCTCTACGACGAGGAATTCTCCCTCATCTCGCTGTTCGCCAGTTTCGAGTTCGGGAGCCCAGTCCACACCCTACAAGAGGCAGAGGACATCGTACTCGCAACTCCCGAGGCACAGAACCTTACGGAGGTATCGAATACAACTGTCTCCACATCTGAGGCTCTGACCATTGTGGATGGCAACGAGGTCTACTCCTTTTTTGTAAGCATCGTGCAGGACATGTACTACGGTGAAGAGGTTTCAGTGAGCGATCCGGATGACGGAGGGATGGAGGTGAATCAGGGCGAGACCTCTGATCCAGGAGACGACCCGGTAGATCCGGGTTACCCAGGTGATGAGTATTATGCCCCAACGGGGTATCTGTTCGCAGAGGTTGATGACGCCACGGGTGAGATCGTCTTCATGGACTACTACCCGGTGGTTCTGCCCGATTCCACGGAGGAAGAGGTGATGGCGGTGGCACTCGCAGATCCCCAGATTCAGGCTTGGATTGAGTCAGTGGAATCATACAACACGTACACCTACTTCTACAACGGGATATGGGAAGTATCGTTTGAGTCGCAGAACTTCGAAAGATGGGCTTATATCCAGATTGAAGACGGTTCCCTAGATGTCATGTACGTGTACGCACCCATTCCTCAGCCAGCTACTCACACCGAGCAGGAAGTGAGGACACTGGCGGACTCCAATGGGTTGGCCGAGTTCCTCGACGCCAATCCCGATGCCGTGGTTGAGATCTACTACGACGGATTCGGGTACTGGTGGGTGAGTGCTTACTCCCCGGTATTCATAGAGGAGTACTTCTTCATGGAAATACTCGACAGCGACCTGTCGGTTCTTTACACCTATGTCTCCCACATGGAAATACCCCCCACCATGACCACCGAGGAAGTCATCGCCCTTGTGGAAGCGACGGATGAGTACAGCGAGTTCATGGCCACTAACCCGACTGCAACGGTCCATGTGTACTACTGGGGAGGTATGTGGTACGTGGACATATACGACGATGTCACCCTCGACCAGCAGATCTCATTCGTGGTTGATGATACCAGTGGTGAGATAGTCGATATCTACACCTACGGACCAGAGGAAAGGGAGGGTTGATAGGTCAGAGTGCGGGGTAAGGTCCTACTCATCAGCTTGATGTTGGTGTCTTTCCTACCCCCCTCAGTACACACTGTCTACGCTATGACAGACGAACCCTTCGCCTACCACGAGTTGGTCTATACTACGAATTTCACATCTACATTACCAGAGTTCACGCTGGAGCTCAAACTTATACGGAATGAGCTCAATACATCGCTCAGTAATGTCGCCATTCAGATCACAATGGAAGACGTCGCCAGTGAGCCCCTTTCCATATCCAAGTCAAGGAATGACATACAGGTGAAGGAGGAGGGAGGCAGTGCCAGGGTACTAAGCCTGATCTTCCCAAGTGACGTGCCCAGCGGAACACAGCTCACGGTCACCATCAGGGGAAATCTTCTACCCGTCGAGAACGGTGAGATTGACAACAGTATTGCATCTGATGCGGTATTCAAGCTTTTTTCCATCGTCACCCATATACCAAAGGATGTTCGAGTTGTGGGGCTGTCGCCCACTGCCCACGAGCAGACGACTACTTCTAACTCGGTGATGTACCGCTGGAACTACGTGAACAAGAAATTTGGGCAGTTCAATATCAAGTTTATCGAGTCTTTCTCGGTAGAGGATCTCTCGGTGGAACTGGACAGGGCGGTTCGGGAAGTCCCCGAAGGAGATGACTCCATGTTCACTCTTAAGATAGGAAACTCTGCTAAGCGGGCAGTGATCGTGAGTGTCATAGTCCCTAAATGGTTCACGCTTTTCCGTGACGGGGAGGATATCGGTGGCAGAAGGGGGCAGTACTCTATCAAGGCGAATTCCACTAAGACCATAGAGTTCAGAACCCTGAAGTCTCTGAAATCTGGAAGCTACAGCGGCAATGTGTACGTGACCTACGAGGATGTCCTCGTGAAGACCATCGAGTTGGAATTCGAGGTCAAGAAAAGCGGCTTCATACCGTTCGTGATCTCGCTCCTCTCCACAATAGCACTTGTGGCCTTGGGGGTCTACAACCTGTACCAAAGAAGGCTCAAGGACGAGGATATCGATGTCATTGAGAGGGAGATTGCGGCCCTAAGGGAGCCAAATCGGGAACAGAGACCGGTGATTACCACACAGCCCCCAAGTACCAAGATCCCGAGGATAGACTATGAGACTCTGGAACGCTTGATGGATCTGAGGGATGTCTCAGTCATCGAGTACATTCATCTCAATGGTGGGACGAACCAGCAACGTATCGCTTCTGATTTGAGCATATCAAAGGCAACTGTTTCACGCATACTCAAGAGATTGGAAGAGAGGGGAATCGTGAGGAAGGAGCAGAACGGGATGGCCAACCGGATCTATCTTAATCTCAACAAAATTCCTCTCAGGAATGAAGAAACTCCTTCCTGAGATTGTCACAGTACTCATCAGTGGCTATGACGTCCTCGTATATCCTCTTGTCACCTACCCTCAAGACACGGTATCCAGGTTGTACGAGCATGAGATCGTGTGTGGCAACGATGACGGTCTTCCCGTCCTCTGCGAGGTCAGTGAGGATGTTCATGACTGTACGTCCGAGCAATGAATCAAGATTGGCGGTCGGCTCGTCAAAGAGGAAGAGATCGCCCTTCTTCTCCAGAGCGCTGGCTAACCCTACCCTCTGCTTCTGACCACCAGAGAGCTCCGTGGGATACACATTGGCATACGGAGTGAGGTCCAGAGAATCCAGTGTATCAGCCACACGTTTCAGGTCAGGTGTGTCATCAGTTAGGTAGTTAGCCAGCGTGATGTTCTCGGTCACGCTCAGGTAGGGGTGCAGGATGTAGTTTTGCGTCAGGAAAGAGATTCTGTCCAGCCTGACGGAGGATCTGTAGGAGAGACTTGATCCGTCGAACCGGTGCCCAAGGACGCTCAGCTCACCGCTGGAGACTTCCTCCAGACCAGCGATCATCGAGAGTATTGTCGTCTTCCCTACTCCACTCGGTCCGAGGAGAACCAAGAATTCACCCTTATTGATCTCGAGATTGAGGTCTGATATGATGTGGTTCTCGATACCTGCGGTTTTATAGCTCTTGGATAGCCCACGGGCGACTACGACGTTATCCTCTTTGATATTTTTACGAGAAAAGCTCTTCTGCTGAATGTCACCACCCTCCTCCTTGCGTATGACCTCGAAGTCGTCGGGATGCCGCCTGATGACTGCGTGGTTCTCCTTGGCATCGAATGAGATCGTTGCTCTTCTTCCGATAGAGAGACCCTTGACGACTGGACTGGGCAGTCGGATATGATTGTTGGAGTCAAGGACGACATTGCGGGTGATGGGGCCGCTGGCGATTAGTCGTTCGATATCCCGGTGTTGCATGAGCAGATCGACACTCTCCTCCTCGGTAGCAAGCTTGCCGTCAAGGATCATGACGCTCCTGTCGGACAATGACTGAAACCGGACATCATGCGTGGCGACAATCACGCTTGTACCCTCTGTCGTGACTTCCCTCATGAGGCTGTGAAGAAGCTTCATGTTCTCCGTGTCGAGCTGGCCCGTTGGCTCATCCGCGAGTACGACAAAGGGCCTCTTGGCAACAGCCTTGGCCAGCGATACCCTCATGGCTTCACCAGCAGAAAGATGACCACACATGGAGTGTTTAAGCGGGGACAGGTTGAGTTTCTCGAGGATCTCGTCAATCCTCTCTTCTGCCCTGTTGGGTTTCCACTGGGCGTTCAGGAGCTCCCATCTAATAGCGTCAGCAACCGACATCTTCGGATCAAGATTCTCACGAGCATGCTGCGAGAACGTCCCAATGAACTTTCGTCGGAATTCTCGTCTACGGGTGTCATCCCAGTTCTGGATGGGGATACCTCCAATGATGATCTGCCCGCTCGACGCCTGTTCGACACCAGCAAGAAGTCGGAGAAGGGTGGACTTCCCTGCCCCTGAGGGTCCGATGACACTTATCAGCTCACCCCTGTTGACGAAGAGGTCACAACCTTGTAATGCCGAGATCTTCGTGCTGTCAAGTTTGTGCTCGTAGATCTTGATGACGTTCTCGGCCGCTACCGCAAGGTCAAACTCACTCATAGCCTTACCTCCCTGAGGTGCCTGACTGCAGAGCTCCGTATCTGCTGTATCCAGATAAGCAGTGAGAGGAGGAGAACCACCGCCACCCATATGCTCACGATCAGCTCGTTGTAATCCCATGACAGTGAGCTGCTGGTCTGCCCGAAGAGATCCGGTCCGTAATTCACACTCCACCAGTAACCGAGTGGTATGGCCAAAAGACTAGGCAGGAGTGTTGAGAAGACGAGTTCCACACCAAGCTGGAAGGTGAAGAACGAGATGTCTGTACCGGTTCTGTAGTAGACCTCCAGCTCCTCTTTACGCCTCTCAAAGAGGATTCGGGAGAGGATCACTGTGGATATGAGTGGTGCAAGAGCACTGACAATTATACTGGTGTGAGTAAGGAACTCGAAAGCCCTAAAGAATGGGTGTTTCAGGTCGTTGACAACTGTCGTCACCGACTGCACACGTGTCCCGGACATCCCCTTGATCTGCTCACTCAGCTGTGTAACGACATTGTAGTCCGTGGCCTTTATGAGGAGGTTCCGTAGATCCATGTAGTCCGCGACTGCGGTAGATGCTTCCGAAGCATCGGTGAGGTACATATCCTGCAAATCGAGGAGAGTCTCCATTGAGATGACCATCTGTAACGGACTCTCAAATTCCTCTTCCAGACGCTCAATCGCGGTTTTGAAAATGGGAAATTCATTGTATGACCCCTTGAGTTGGATGCGATAAAGTCTAGAAGTGTGCTCGAATTGAAGGGGGATCCTCTCGCCAACTTCGAGTGAGTTCCGCTCCATGAACTTTGCATTGGTAAGTATCTCACCCCTCTGAAGAGAATCGACCTCGAATCTGCTGACATTGTATGCATTGACATATCGTGTTGGAATGTAAATCGTGTCCATAAATGTAGAGGTATTTATGGCGAAGACATTGATCTGCACCCCATTAGCAAAGGGCAAGACTCCGTAGAAGTACTCTGAGGTTGACTTCACCTCTTGCAGATCCATGATCTTCTGCTTAAGGGAGGGTTCGACGGTGTCCCACTTCTCCACATTGATATCTGTTCCGAATTCGTAGTACGCTTCGATCTTGTAGGTGTTTCCTATCGTCAGGGGGATGGTGAGCATCGGAATAATCAGGAAGAAGCTGATGAGGAAAATCACCAGAAGCTTCCCGTAGAGACCGACATGCATCTGGAATCCCTTAAAGATAAGCCCCTGTTTCTTCTTGATTGATTTCCACCCGATGTATCCCACCAGAGCAAATATGCGGTTGAGGATCTTGGAGATGACGATCAACCCCCCAATTGTTGCGAATACCACAGAGATCAACTGGACTGAAAGGAGAACAAGTTCGGTCGAGGGATCAATAGCGGAGCTACTGCTGAGCTGATCATCAAGGAAGCCGGCGAAGAAATTACTCAGCACAACCAGTACCAGACCGACTATGACAACCACCAGATCCTTCTGGACTCCACTCATCATGTTAGAGTACCTCCAGTCCTCCTTGCTGAACAGCACCTGAAGGGACTGCAGCATGCCCACCAACGTGAGCAGGAGGAAGGTGATTAAAGCTATAACGGGGG
>JALWRB010000281.1 GCA_027077875.1 Candidatus Heimdallarchaeota archaeon | reverse complement strand
GGATGCCTCCAATCGAGTGCTTGTCAAAGGCCTTCTCTTGGAAGTCAAACTGGTTTCCGCACTCAGCCATCGCCTTTGCGAAGTCCGCGGTCTCCTGTGGGCTGTATTTCTTGAAGTAGGAGGTCAAGGTGAAGGAAGCGATTTCGAGACTTGTATAGGACCGCTTGGAGATGTCGTTGGTTATAGCGTAAATCTCGTTCTGGCTCCACTCCTTCCCGTTCATCTTCAGCTTGAGAAAATCAAGGCTGAGCGGTGATCGCCGGATAGAGACTACGACGTTCTCCCCGTCCTTGACATTCAGCCATTCCGCGTCATATTGTGAGATCCCGATCACCCCGTCCTCGATCATGCCCTCTGCGACAACGGGGGTGGCGGAGAATGATTTTTCAGTGAATTCGTTCTTAATGGATATGATCATTGTATGCCTGAATTTGAGGTTGGAGGCCGTCTTGTGGCTGATCATGGCCACCGGTTCGGTGCTCCGAATATCTAGGACTTTTACGGGTAATACTAACATCTTCCAAAGTTACGAGGAAAGTATCCTTAATTAATCATCCTATTCGACCTTCTTTAGATACTCCGATAAATATCGATCACTTATTAAATGAATGCAGAGCAAGGAGGATTATATGAGCGAACTTAAGATATTCAGGATCTCAGGATTCTACAAGAAGGCAAAGAGGAAGATCCCCATCAACATGGATGTCCGGGCACTCAAGGAGGAGGACGCCTTGGAGACCATGTACTCTGTCATCGGGAGCAAGCATCTCGTGAGACGGAGTGACATATTCATCCCCAAGGAGGGAGGAATAACCGTCCTCGAGAATGCGGATATGGCGAGGACACGTGAATTCGCAGATATCGACGAGGAAGGATTCGTCATCCCAAGGTGAGGAAACTGGGTCTCGGTTCAGAGGATTTCCAGCGTCAGGCGCAGCAGATCCAAGCACAACTTCAGGTTATTGATCAGCAGATTGCTAGCCTCCACCAACAGAAGGCTCAGTACAATGAATACATCAAGGAGGTCTCCAACACCATCCAGACTCTCAAAGGGTTGGATAACCCCCTAAATTCCAACTCTTCAATACTACCCCTCCCCGGCAATGTCTACCTCAAGACCAAGGTCATCGACTACGAGAACGCATATGTCAATGTTGGTGCTGGTGTTGTTGTCCCAATGCCCGTGAAGAAGGCCATCGAGACCCTCGAAGAACGGGTAAAGACCTTCCTCGATATCATGAAGCAGATGGAGCAAGAAGTGGACAAGATGGAGCAGAGCAAGATGCAACTCCAGCAGATGCTTATGGGGTCAAGAAATCAGGGGATTGCTCCTGATCCGACCAAGTATTCTTAGATCGCCTTCACAATCTATTTATTCATCCACAATCCCTCAGAGATTAATGTTCAATAAACTCCGCAAGGGTATATCCTCGGTAATCAAGAAGTTCAAGATCAAGGAGCTCAACGAGAAGTCCCTCCAGAAACCTGTTGAGGAGCTCGTCAACTTCATGATGAAGAATGAGGTGGCCAGTCAGGCAGCATTCACCATTGGTGACAACCTGAAGAGGAAGCTTCTCAAGCACGAGCACGAGCGGTTCAAGGACATCCGTCCATTCGTGCAGGAGACCTTGAGGGCAACGATCGAGGAGATCCTCACACCACCTGGTTCAGACTTCGATCTCATCGAGGCCATAAGGGAGAAGAGGGCAGATGACGACGAGCCTTACATCATTCTCATGCTGGGCATTAACGGTACTGGGAAGACGACCTCACTCGCTAAGCTGGGACGGATGATGCAAAAGAACAAACTATCCGTCGTCTTTGCAGCTGCGGATACATTCAGGGCTGGGGCGATCGACCAGATCAAGGAGCACGGTGATAATCTGGGGATCAAGACCATTGCACACCAGTACGGGGGAGACCCGGCAGCGGTGGCGATCGACGCTATTGACCATGCCATTTCCAAGGACATTGACGTCGTCCTCATCGACACTGCCGGCCGAATGCAGAACAACGACAACCTTGTTCGAGAGCTGGAGAAGGTCGTGAGAAATGCCGAGCCCGATTTCAAGATCTTCGTGGGAGACGCCCTTACTGGGAATGACATCATCCGCCAGGCCGAGACCTTCAACGAGAGGATCGGGATAGACGGTATAATCCTGACGAAGATGGATGCTGACCTTCGAGGTGGGGCAGCGCTCTCGGTAACCAACGCCATCCAGAAGCCAATTCTGTACATCGGTGTCGGCCAAAGCTACGACGACCTCAAGAAATTCGATCCTAAGGGTATCGCCAAGGACATGGTCCCATGACTCCAGTAGTCGACATCCCAGTTCTCATAATAGTCTCAGAGCTTGATCAGGCGGGCATGAACATGCTAGTCACCCTCAGGGAGCTCCTTCGCGCAAGCAACTCTGTAGAGCTCACTGCTCCCGAATCGTGGGAGGAGGGGAGATACACACTTGAGATCAGTGAAGATAACTCGGTGGGTATTTTGAAAATCTCTACTTCTCACATCAGGGTTGACTACATGAGAGGGTATCTACGTACTAACCTTGTCATCTTCGCCTCCAAACATAAGTCTGAGAGCGGGCGGAAAACTCTCCTCGCGCATCCACTGGGGAACTGGGGTGAGGATACAATCGGAAGTGGAAAGTCCCACTCGGTCGGTATTGCTCCTGCGTACGCTCTCTTCAGGGCGTACCACTCGATCAAGGAGCACCAGACTGATGCGGGACTTACAGAGTATTGGGTCGGGCTGGAGGTAAGTCACCATGGGCCTACAGAGCTTGACGTTCCTGCTATTTTCATGGAGACTGGGGGGTCAGAGGAAGAGTGGAACGACCTAAGGGCTACCGAGGTTGTCGCCCGGGCTATTGTGGACGTGGCGAGAGAGTACGTAGGAGAAGAGCCCAGAGGGAATCTTCCTGCCTTCGTCGGCATCGGGGGCGGTCACTACGCACCCGCATTCATCAAGCGTGTGGATGCCAAGATGCTCATGGTGGGGCACATGGTTCCCAAGTACCACTCCGACAAGCTCGATGAGGACTTCCTCAAGAGGATCGTGGAGCGCTCCGTACCAAGTGGGATCTCATTTCTCCTTGACCGTAAGGGGCTGAAGGGAAGTGAGAGAACCCGTCTTATTGAACTAATCGAGAAATTGGGATACGACTATAAGCTCACGACAGAATTTCCGACGAAGTAATCATTCCTCGAAGACTGCGCCCTGCCAGCTCTTGTAATAATCTGGGTTGGTGATCTTGTACCCCGCTTCCGTGATGTGCAGGGGTCTTCTTGTGTCAATCATCACTGCGTACTCTTGGGTGAGTGGTTTGTCCTGCTTAAACATCCGCTTCAGTGCCTTTGGATGAGGGCCGTGGGTGAAGCCCATGGGGTGGAATGAGACCATACCTGGCTGGACATCGTCCCTTGACATAAAGTCTCCGTCGTGGTAGAAGATCACCTCGTCGTACTCCACGTTACTGTGGTAAAACGGGATTTTCAGAGCGTCCTCCGCTGTCTCGTAGGGGCGAGGTACGAAGGAGCAGATGACGAAACCCTGCGAGAGGAATGTGGTGTGCACACTCGGAGGGAGGTGGTACCGGTGGGAGTTGATGGGTCTGAAATCCTCAATTGAGAGCTTCCATGGTGTCACATCTCCTTTCCACCCGACGACATCGCAGGGATTGTTCGGGTAGGTGTAGTCGGTGTACTCGCCGAACCTCTTGAACCTTACCACCCACTCCTTGCCGTCCTCGATGACCTCTGGCTCTGGTGTTTCGATCATTGCGGGGTCGTAGAGTGCATGGGGACCCAAGAGTCCCCTGTCGGGGATCTGTATCTCCTCAGCACTCTCGATGATGAGGAAGAAATTGTCTGTAGTCTCTGGGACAAACCTGTAGATGGTGCCTCTCGGAACGACAATGTAGTCACCCTTCTTGAAGCTGAATGAACCGTAGACGGACTCGAACTTCCCACGGCCTTTGTGGACAAACCACGTGTCATCACCCTCGGTGTTCTTGTAGTAAAACGGCATTGGCTGGCTCATCATCGACACCTTGATCTTGAGATCTGCGTTCTCCATAATAGTGACGGGCATGGCATTGGGGTCCTCCTTGTCGGGGACCGGGAGCTTGTTGGTGTCGAGCATCTCCGGTTTAAACGGTCCCTCGATCTTCGTGAAGTTGGTGGGAGGATTCTTGTGGTAGAGGTGTGAGGCCTTCCCGAAGAATCCCTGCCTACCATGTTCGTGTTCGTATGTAACCTTCCCATCAATGACGGGAAATCTGGCATGAGCCTGTCTGGACGTCTTGCCCTTAACCAGGGGAAATACTGGTGTAATCCTGTTCTTATCCATATTTTTCACCTAAGATAAGCTCAGTTTGTTACGGGGTATTTGAGTTTTCTTTCAGGCGAGTGCGCGAGGTGAAATATTCAGTCCAGTTCGAACTCGATCTCAAGTGAGTAGTTGTCCTTCGCCCCAAAGACATCACAGAATACCCGGTCGGTTAGCTCTGTGGCCTCTGAAACCGAGACCTCCTTGGTGAAGGCATATGTGGCCTTCCTGAACTCCCCTCCAAACTTCTGCATGAACCTCTCCTTCTCATCCCTCCTCATTGTCTTGTAGGGGACGTCAAATGTCACCTTATTTCCAGCTCCGGTATACATGATCATCTTCTCGGAATTCTTCTTCTTCGAAACAAGGTAACTGAGATCAGATCCTCGTTCGATTATCGTAGTAAGGTACGTTGAAATCATCTTATTTCGTTCTTTGGCATGCATTTTCTCACCTGAATTATGCACATTCGACGGAAATGGTATAAAAGGTTTTCTGGTAGTCTTATCCTCATTGTGGGAATTGCGCTTAGCTATTCTGACACATGCGTTTGTTTTCTCAACTATCGTTGAACGGAATCGTGAAGTACGATAATCGCATCTTCATTCTGAATCTCGCCCTCTTCCACGACCCGCGCGTACCAGCCTCTCCTCCCCCTCATCGTGTCGATAAACTCATTTACTCGATCTCCAACATATTCGAGAACTGATAGATTCTTACAGGGATTGCAGGGCTCGGTAATCTCTAGTACCGCGCTCCCTATCCTGTACCGTTTCCCAATCTCAAAATCATCGTACTCAATCCCTTCTGTTGTAATATTCTCCCCTAGGTCACCTGGCGAGATCGGCCACCCTTCATCTGCGAGTTTCCTCATCATCTCAACGGGGTAGATGAGGATCGCTCTATCGGGAGTGTTCCCCTTGCCAGTGAACCTGTAGTGGTTATAGTCCCCTTCTGCTCCCATGAATCTGACTTTCAGCATTTCCACCTTCTGCTTCGGAAGTCCACGCTCACCCTCAATCTTAGGTTTCACTGAGACCCGAATAACTTTCATAATCAAAAGGAATACACAGTTGATTTAAATCTACTGAGATCTGTATTTCTTCCGGAGGATAGGAAGTAAAGCGATCGAGGAGAGGAAGGCAATGACTGGAGCTGGGCTGCTCTCTTTGGTGGTCTCATCCGCACCATTATCGGCCACGGTCACAGTGACTGTGTCAGAAGCAGAATTTCCAAAGGCATCGGTCACTGTCATTTTCACCTCATAGGTCCCAGCAGTGTCAAAGGAGGTCGAATAAGTGTGGGAACCCGCCTCAAGCATTGTCCCTGATTCAGCCTCTGTACCATCCACAGTAAGTGAGTAGGAGTATGAGAACGGTGATTCATCAGCCAGATCCCATTTGAACTCTAGGCTCTGTCCGAGTGTTGCGTTGGTGTCCGATACATCCGAAACCGTAGGTGCTGTTGTGTCCTCATAGATACCCGAACTTTTCAGGATCGCTATGTAATCAAATATCTGGATCCTGAAGTTTCCTTGGTCTGCAACCACAACTCTATTCTGGAAGAAGTCGTAGGCAATGCCATCGGGTGATACGAACTGCCCCAGACCAGTTCCCGACTTCGTGTCTCCCACAGCGTATAGCGGTGTGAAATCCTCTCCGTCAAAGATGATGAAACGTGAGGTCTGTGTAGCAGTGGCGGAGTCACCACCTTCGTCCATGGCTATGAGGTTCCCAAGAGGATCGAGTGTGAGTCCCTCATAGTTGATGCCAACATCGTCCTTACCGAACTCGTCCAACATGGTACCATTGACATCGAAGACACGGATCGTCCTCTGTCCCTCTGCAGATACAAATATTCTGTTGTTGGCTGCATCCACGACCATGTTCTCAGGTGTTGTGAACTGTCCAACAGACCATTCGTCAACGAGTGTACCGTTGGGGGCGATAACATACACCAGATTCTCGGGTTGGTTGGTGATATAGATGTAGTCATTTCGTGGATCGACGGCCAGTCCCTGTGTGTCTATGCTCGACTCATCGACAGTGTCTGAGAGATCCGTGATCATCTTGATGTCCCCTGACTCGGGGTCGAAGAAAGTCAGGTTCCCTGCTTTTTCGATGACGACGATAGTCCCGTCGGAGAGCTCTCCAATACCCTGTGCCTCATTTCCGGAGGCATCGTCCAGTGGTGTGAAACCAGTGAGTTCACTGAGGTAGTTCCCATCTGCATCGAAGACCTGCACCCTAAGGTTGACGGTATCTCCAGCATAGAGCTTCCCGTCAATCCTGCTCACGTAGACTGAGTCGGGTTCATTGAACTCGGAGGGCTTGGTCCCCTCCTTACCTCCGATTACAAGCACCGGTTGGACCGTTTCGGTCGTTACCGCTGCGATTGACAAGGCGCTAGAAGTCCCCATCACGGAGAGAACCATGCCTAGTAGTAGAATTCCGGTAATTAGCCGTTTCATTAATCGATGTACTCAGCTACAATTCTTAACCTCTTCTATTTTAAGATATCAAAATTATAGGTGCCTTGCTACGTCCATTCCCATGGAGAGATCATACCCCTTCTTGAAGGCCGTCATATTCATCTCCCTGAACCTCGCTGGGGACAGATCCACTATGCTTTCCTCGAAGTATTCGGGGGCGACTTCCAACAGCGTGATGTCAGAGGTCTCATCTGGGTGAAACTCGTCCAAACCATGGGTGATGTGATTTCCCTCGATATCAAGGAGCTCAGCGATGAACCCAAGTGCAACAACGTTCATTACCTTCTCGGATCCCAGTTCCAGAGCAGTCTTCGCAAATGGTAGTCTGTAGACTGCTTTGCACTCCTCTGGCTTCTCGACATTCTGTACATTACTGTCGTCTGCGAGAACAATTGTGTCCTTACCTAGGATGCCCTTGTACTCGTCCCAGCCTCGCTGTGCGAGGACGAGTAGGACGTCAGGGTTGCTCTCAATGAACGGGTACCCGATGACCTCGTCCTCGGGATAGATCGTCACGTCCGCGACTGTGAGACCACCGCTTGTGCTTGGTTCGTACTTCACTGCCTGCGAGACGTTGAAGTTGGCCCTGAATGCCGCATCAGATAGAAGCTTGCCAATAAGCTGAACTCCTTGGCCTCCTACTCCTGCGATCTTCACTCGAATCCTCATCTGTGCTGCCTCCTGAATACCCCTATTGGGATCTTGGTGTACCCTTTCGTCCGGTCGAATTCCACTCTTGTGTTCTCGGAGAGCAGATGACTGCCATCCTCCTTGACCTCGATCTCAACCGAGGCTTCGAGGAAATTCTTGACCATGTAGTCCGCGGTCGGGTAGCCATTTCGCTTGCCATAGATGGCGGGACAACCGCTGATCAGATCTATGAAGGCTACACCATCTGTCTCAATGGCCTGCTTGATAATTCTCGGCAGGATCTTGAAATGCGCCGAGGTGTATCGGGCGACGAAGTCAGCCCCCGCACCCAGAGCCAGATCCACTAAGTTAAATGGTCTGAGATTGTGGTCAATGGTTGTGGTTGTGGTGGAGTACTCGAAGGTCGTGGGTGAGGCTTGTCCACCGGTCAGTCCGTAGACCGAGTTGTTCGTGCAGATGATCGTCATGTCCAGCTTCCGGCGGGCGGCATGGATGAAGTGATTTCCTCCGATGGAGAAGAGGTCTCCGTCACCGGAGAAGACGATTACCTCAAGATTCGGGTTCCCAGTCTTGACACCAGAGGCGAAGGGTATCGCCCTGCCATGCGTGGTGTGGAACCCATCGAACTCGACGTACCCCGACGCACGGCCTGTGCATCCGATTCCAGAAATCATCACCATCTCCTTGTCCATGTCCATCCCGGTCATAACCGCTCCCCGGACGAGGGACTGGAGGTTCGTTCCCAAGCTGCATCCACTGCACCAGATGTGGGGGAGCATCTTGGAGGTAAGCTTGTCCTCGAGGTTGTGCCCGAGTTTCGAGAAGTCGATCTCCATATTATTTCCCTCCTATCTCCCTCACCTTCTTGGTGATTACGCTCGGTGGAGGTATCAGACCCATTGGGTATGCGATGTGGTGCACCCTCCTAAGCAATGCTCTCTCCACAGGCCAGGTCAATTGATCCCTTGCCATTTCGACCACGAGAATCTCTTTTCCTTCTGTGCTCTTCCTAAGATCCTCTTCTGGGAACGGCCATATTGTTCTCAGTCGGTACATTCCCACCTTAAGCCCCTGTTCTCTTACAAGGTTGATTGCTTCATATGCCGACCTCGCGGTTGATCCGTAGGTCACAATGACGATCTCAGCGTCATCCATCATGTACTTCTCCGCTTGTGGAAGAAGGTGAGCATAGCGGTGAACCTTCTCGAACATCCGGTTAGTCAACCTCTCGAATGTCTTCGCTGTGAGATCCACGTGACCGGATTCGTCATGGGAGAGACCTGTGGAGAAGGCCTTCTTCTCCTCACCAAAGCAGTTCATCCCCGGAACGAGGTCCTCGGATATCTCCGTGCCCTTCCAAGTGATCGTCTCACCCGGATGTGCCCGGTTGACCACCTCCATTTCACCCTCCTTGGGAATGACAAACTTCTC
This sequence comes from Candidatus Heimdallarchaeota archaeon, assembly GCA_027077875.1. GTDB lineage: Archaea > Asgardarchaeota > Heimdallarchaeia > Heimdallarchaeales > Kariarchaeaceae > S139-21. The sequence goes on along the minus strand of JALWRB010000281.1, from coordinate 8,656 downwards.
CTTCAACGTCGAGAGGACTTGGTCGCTCAGGACGAAGACTGGGGTTCTCAATGCCTCCGCAGCGTTGAACGCCTCCACTGTCAGGTCGAAGCACTCCTGAACAGACCATGGTGCAAACGTGGGGATGATGTAGTCTCCATGTGAGCCAAAGTGTGCCTGCATGAGTTCCTGCTGACCGGGGAAGGTCGGTAATCCTGTCGATGGTCCCCCCCTCATGACGTCCACCAGAACCAGTGGAGTCTCGGTCATGACTGCTAGACCTATCCCTTCCTGCATCAGCGAGAATCCGGGACCTGATGTCGCAGTCATTGCCTTCTTCCTTGTCCATGAGCAGCCGATCGTGGCAGTGATCGAAGCAATCTCGTCCTCGCATTGCAGGAAGTACCCTGGCTCTTCGAGGTGTGGCAACCTCTTGACGATATGCTCCATTATGGAGGTAGACGGTGTGATGGGATAACCATAGTAGCCATGGAGTCCTGCATAGATTGCTCCTTCGGCGACTGCTATATTGCCGGAGTCTAGGTGTCTACCTGCCATGGCTCTCGGTTGCTTCTTCATCGTGAGCTTCACGCGGTCTCACCTCCAACTGTTACCTCTTCGAGCTTGTGCACGGAGAGAACAAAGTCTGGACAGGCGTAGAGGCACTGCTTGCATGCTGTGCAGTTCCCATTTTCGATGGGGAAGAAGTAGCCCCTTTGGGTCTTCTCCCTGCTCATTTCCAATGCTTGGTACGGACAGACCGAGACGCATATTCTGCATCCTTTGCATCTGTCCCTGTCCACCACAAATACCCGGTTCGATCGTTTTCCTACCAAGTAGGCATCGAAACGCTCGTTCCGGGATACTTCGTGTTCGGTCATGAACGGTTTGTGACATGCGATGTAGATAAATATTCTCTGTAGAAATTAAGAGAATGACTAATGTATTTCCCATTATCGTAAAGACTGGTAGTGATAGAAACTTCCTATTGTCCAGACCTGCTTGAATGGCTCTCCCAGCTCTGGACTTGTATGAAACTAGAGATTGCCTCTCTCTGCCTGCTCTCGTTCAATGCTCTCAAAAAGTGCTTGGAAGTTCCCCTTCCCAAATCCGTTAGATCCCCGACGCTGGATGACCTCGAAGAAGAATGTGGGGCGATCCTGTATCGGTTTGGTGAAGAGCTGTAGCAGGTATCCTTTCTCATCTCTATCAATGAGGATACCGAGCTCTGCGAGGATGTCGATGTCCTCCTTGATCTCGCCTACCCTCTCCTTGATATTGTCGTAGTAGGTCTTAGGCACACCGATAAATTCGACACCCCTATCCCTCATCTCCGTAACTGTCTTGACGATGTCGTTAGTGGAGAGAGCTACGTGCTGAACTCCAGCTCCGTGGTAGTAATTGATGTATTCCTCGATCTGGGACATCCTCAGTCCCGCTGCAGGTTCGTTTATGGGCATTTTCACTCGGTTGTTGTAGCTCCTCACGACCTTTGACTTAAGGGCAGAGTACTGGGTAGCGATATCGTCCTCCGAGAACTCTATGAACTTACCGAAGCCGAAGACTTCGTGGTAGAACTGCACGGTCTTGTCCATCTGGTTCCAGTTAACGTTACCCACGATGTGATCGATGCGGACGACCCCTTTTTCGGGCGTGTCCAGCACTCCCTTGTAGGGCTTGTAACCTGGCATGTAAATTCCATCATAGGAGTCTCGCTCGATGAATTTATGTGTGACATCACCGTAGGTTTCAATCTCTGCAAAACGGAGAGTACCGTATTCATCCTTCAGCTCGGTTATGGGAGTGACAGGTTTCGCCCCTCTCTCAAGGGCATTGTTCCACGCCTGTTCGACATCTTTTACCCTGAGCCCAATGGTCTTTGCACCATCTCCATGCATGGCTTGGTGAGCTGACATCTCCGATGAGCCACTGTAGGGTGATGAGAGGATGATCTTAGCATTCCCCTGTTGCATCACATAGGAGGCGAACTTCCTGTTGCCGGTCTTCAAAGATGACCAAGCTACCGGACGGAAGCCGAGGGCGTGCTGGTAGTAGTAGGCACTCTGGTAGGCATTTCCTACCCAGAACTCCACAGCGTCGAAGTCCTCGACGGTGAGGATGTCTTTGGCCTCCTCAATCGTTCTGTCTCTCTCTAGTTCTTGCATCTTACTCCATCCTTCGGTGCGAAGTTATTTAATCTTCTGACGATTGTTAGCCAAATGTAACCCTTCCAAAAGATCATTATATTGCCCCGATTGCATAAAATTATGAGCAATGCAGATCTGACAAAGGGCATCAGGTATCTAATCATAGGATCGATCCTACAGTTCGTTGCTGTGCTAATTCTCGACGCCTTCTTCCTCGAGGTCACTGCCCGGAATGTGTATCGGTACGACATCAACTTCACCCCATTGAGCGATCTAAGCTTCACCTTGACAGTGGCTGCAGCAGTCTTGCTGTTCGCGGAGCTGTACTTCCTATTCTCATTTTTCCGAGTGGTTCTCCCGAGGTTCTCCCGTCCTAAGGTAATGCGAAATATCATTTACGCCTTCCTGTTACTCACCACGATCTCCCGGGTTTACGTGCTTCTAATCCTGCTGCTCAATGTCAGGATCTTCATCAGCCTGACCTCGATCTTCCAGTTACTCTCCTCGTTGGCGTTCACGGCCTATTTCATCCCCGGTCTCAGTTCATTGCTCTTTGGGTATATATTCTACGAGATCGGGAAGGAGAGATTCTCCTACGGATCTGGACAGTTCCTCAGGGCGTTCGGGATGCTCGATATTGCTCTCTCAATCCCCATCCTTTTTGTGAGTCTTTTTGACATAGCCAACCTCAGCTCGTGGAATGCCGTGCATTACCTGTACTACTGGAAGGTCAAGTTTTTCCCTCTTGTTGCAATCTGGGTTCTTGACCAGTGGAATTCAGAAGTCCGGAAGCAACAATCAATTTCAGATTAGCAAACTTTTATATCGTAGTCCACTTAAGTAAAATCATATGTTAATCTTCTCTAAGGAGTTAATACCAACTGAGGATAATCCCCATCCTCTTTTGAAACTAACGGGTTCGGAGCGCGACAAGTTTGCTATTCAGTCGTTTGCCTTCACTCTACTGACTATTGTCGTTCTCTACGTAATCCCCAATCTCTACTGGCTAGAGGTTCTGACCACGAATACCAGTCTGTTCTTCCTCGAGACATTCAACTTCAGACCGAGGTATTTTGTCTACGAGGACAGCCTTGATGCCCTCCCTGCATTTGATCTGCTGATGTACACTGCTGGGGACTCGATACGAGCGACCTATCCATCTATTTCCATTGAGACAGGAGCAGTTCCCAACCACTACCTCATTGTCAAAGCGTGTACTGGTATGCAGGCAGGAGCTTTGCTTCTGGGTCTCATCTGGTCAACTCCTTCGAAGACAGGAGATCAGATTAGGGCTTCATACCTCATCCTCATTGCCCTCTTCCTCGGAAACACACTGAGGATCGCCTCGATGATCGCCATCACCACTATCCTCACTGTGGACTTCAATCTACCCTACGAACCGTCATGGGACTACGCTCACAACATTATGGGGAGACCACTTGGGTTCTTCGGAACCATAGGCTTCGTCGCCATAATTGAGAAGAGCGGGGTCAAGTTGTTGGATACCATCACCGTCTGGATAGACTCCCTGATGTACAACATCAATAGGGTGTTTGATAAGGTCTTTCCCAAGAAAAAATAAGTCTCTAAGCTCCTGATCCTGTACTGCTAAGTTTTCGTATCTTCATGCCTTGTTATCAGCCACACCGTTAGCCAACTTGATCTGGGAATAATCCCCAACCCTGAGGTTGTAGTTCACCAGTCCCTCAAGTGAGCACTTGCTTCCAATCACCGAGTTCGAGATCTTGCAGTTCACTATGTTAGACTCATCCAGTACCACGGTCTCTGAGATGATCGAGTCTTCGAGGACGCAGTTATCGCCAAGGGTAGCGTAAGGACCGATGATTGAGTTTTTCACCGTGCAATTCTTCCCGATGTAGACGGGCTCCACGATCTGGCAGTTTTCCAGCTCTGAGTTTATAGTAGTTCCCCAGTCGGACATCAGGTGCTTGTTGGAGGATAAGATGTCGTCAGCGTAACCGAAGTCCTGTCGCCATCCCGATATAGTAGACGCCCTGACCTTCTGCCCCTCATTAATGAGGATCTGAATAGCATCAGTGAGCTCGTACTCTCCCCTTGCAGACGGCTTAAGCTTACCCATGGCTTGGAAGATCACCGGGGAAAAGACGTAAAAACCAGTGATTACGAGATTTGACGGGGGATTTTTCGGTTTTTCCACAACCCCCGTGATGTTGTTTTTGTCATCCGTGATGACCACGCCAAACCTGCTGGGATTCTCATGTTCCTCCACGTGTAGAGTGACACTGGGGCGGTATTCCCTGTGCTCGTCCAGGACCTTCCTGAGATCTGCTCCGAAAAGGTTGTCCGCGAGGTAAAGGCAGAAGTCGGAGTTGATGTGCTCCTCTACCAGTTGGAGTGCCGCTGCCAGTCCCCTCTTACTGTTCAGGTGCTGAACCACATAGGTGATCTTCACCCCGAAATCTTGCCCGTCCCCGAAGTAGTCCATGATATTCTGCCTCTGGTGCCCGACGACGATGATGATATCTGTAATCTCCAGCTTGTCGCGGATGTACTCAAGGCCGTGGAGGAGGATTGGCTTACCACCCACCGGGAGCATCTGCTTCGGTCTGTGGGAGGTAAAAGGCTGGAGCCTAGAACCGAATCCTGCGGCTAAAATTACACACTTCATTGAGCTTCAGATACGTGTTGAATTCCTTATTCAAAAAATTTGGGAAGCGGTGCGAAACTATGAGACGATAATGGGACCGTCTGAGGACTTAATCTCTTTGGTAACCTTGGCGATGATCTCTTCGATTCTATCAGCAGTTCCCTGCGCGTAGAAGCCGAGTTTCACCATCTCCGCGGGTTCCTCATCCCTGATGACATCGACTTCCGAGCCATCCTCGTTGGGGAGGTAGATATCGATACCAAGATCTACTGCTCTGAATCTTCCTTTGAAGATCAGATCGACGGGGCTAACGATCCGAACACGAGAGCCAATGAGCTCACCGTCACCTCCATAGTACTTGTAGAAGATCGTCCATGATCCCTCCTTGAGGTAGATGTCGATGTAGTCTCCCTCGAAGAGAACATAGTTGCTCATGTCCTCCTCTGCCCGTCTCTTGTCGATGTTCAACCGAGTATGGATAACCCCGTCCTCGGAGATATCTGTGATCTTACCCATGCTCTCCTCCATGATTGTACCCACGATCTTCTGCAGGTTGATCTTCGTGGAGTTGTTGATGGTGTAGTCCTTCTCGAAGACCATCTCGTAGAGCTTATCGCTCATCAGGGGGGCGGTCGCTGCAGTGGCGAAGTATCCACCGAACTCTAGGGCATAGCTGGTGGCCATTGAGTAGGACCTCAGGGGATGAAACTTGGGAATGACTGTCTCAAGCGCTCCTCGGACATCGTCCAGCATGATTTTTGTGGCGAAGTTGAAGCTGATCTCCACGATGGTATCGCCGGAAGAGACCTGCTTGGTGTCCGCTTCCTTCTTCTCTGCTAGGATGCTCTGCCACTTCTCAAGGAGCAATACGACCTCGGCCGCGATATCCTCCTCGGGGGCCTCGGCTGCGCTCGTGCGCATGATGATACCGAAGCTCTCAGGCTTGACCCTCTTCCCGATGTCGTGGAGTGTCTCGCGTTGCGGACCATTGATCTTTCTGGATACTCTGACGAAGTTGGAGTCCTTGGACTTCTCGAGAATGACGTAGTCCCCACTGAGGTTTATCTGCTCCGAGCAGACAGGAAGCTTGTCCGGCTCTGACGGGAGCTCCTTGACCTGCACGATCAGGGTGTTACCCTCTCGGTAGTTCTTATCTCGCAGACCGAAGAGGATACCCTTGGTCTCTCCGAGGTCTAAGAAGACGAGATTCTTTCTGGTAACCCGCTCGATCGTTGCAAGGTAGATGGAATCTTTCTGCACGGACATCCTGTGCACAACCACGTATGGGAGCTTCTTCACGAGTGCGTTCTCGACCACTTTGACCATGTTCTTGTCCCCTTGGAGTTGCACTCCAACCCTTTGGTCAAGATCTGAGATGTGGACATCGTGTATTTCGATGTTCTGTTTGACCCCCAGGAGCCTCTGAATGTCCTTTGATGGCGATGATAGGTTTAGACCGTCGATCTCTTCGAGGAGCAGCTTTGCCAAGGCCACATCGTAGATCGATTCAATCCGAATGGTACTCATTACATATAGACAAAAAATGCAGTCATTTAATTCCTTATTCATTCTACCCGGAGGAAATACACGGGATTCAGAAGCGATTTTCAAATGAAATGAACAGACTAAATCCTTTAATCTGTACGGAGGTAGGGATATATGAGCCATGAGCGAGAGCGATACGTATATCTCTGCCCCACTGATCAAGCCCGACACCGTCTTCCAGCGTCTCTACCAGATGGTTCTAGCGGGTATAGCCATTCAGGAGAACACGTTGATTGTCCTCCCCACGGGTTTGGGAAAGACGGTCGTTGTGATCCTTGCAGGTGCCTTTTTCCTCAATAAGTATCCTGGTTCAAAGATCGTTTTTACCGCACCAACTCGGCCACTCGTCGATCAGCACGTCCAGTCGCTCAAGTTCATGCTCGACATTCCCGAGTGGGAGATCACACAGCTTAGCGGGAGCACTGCAGCCGCCAAGCGGGCGGAAGTTTGGAGGAGGAACAGGGTTATCGTCGCGACTCCTCAGGTCGTGAGAAATGACATCATCAACGGTACCCTTGATCTAAAACAGGTGTCGTTCCTCTGCATAGATGAGTGCCACCGGATGGTTGGGAATGACGCCACTGTCCTTGTCGGTGAGCAGTACCGTAAGCAGAACCCTGAGGGGAGGTTAGTGGGTATAACCGCCTCCCCGGGTAGGAGTGAGAAGATGATGGAGATCATCGACAACCTCGGGGCCAAACGGGTGGAATACAGGGACGAATCTGACCCCGATGTCCGACCGTATGTCTTCGCCCGGAGTGAGGAGGTGGTCAATGTCGAGCTCCCCGAGTCCTTCAAGGAGATCCTACTAAGTCTCGAGAGCATGCTTGACGACGACCTGAAGACCCTGAAGCAAGGGGGTATACTGACCACCTCGCAGAGGTCAAAGGTCAGGCGTACCGAGCTAATCAGAACCATGAATGAGATCAGCAAGAAGAAGGAGGAGTTTGAGAGCCTCGACGAGTTCTTCAAGGTAATGAACGCCAACTCGGATGCCCTCAGGCTATCGCATGCGCTAGAACAGCTGGAGACACAGGGGATACCCAGTTTATACGAGTACCTGAGGAAGCAGAAGAACCTCGTGGAGAGGGACGGCAAGAAATCCGTGATGCGATTCCTGCGCAGACGTGGGATGGGACAGATCTACTCCGCCACCGAGAGCCTGTACGCCTCTGGGATTATCCATCCCAAGCTCTCGGAGCTCAAGAAATTGGTCAGCGATCAGTTCTCCTACGAGGTATCTTCCAAGATACTGGTGTTCGCCAACTACCGAAACACGGTGAAGATCCTCAGCGATGCCCTCAACGAGATCGACGGAGTCTCTGCTCACTGGTTCGTCGGTCAGACCTCCTCGGAAGACGACATCGGTCTGAAGCAGAGGGACCAGCTCCGGATCCTCGATGAGTTCAGGACGGGAAAGTACAACGTCCTCGTCAGTACTTCAGTCGGGGAAGAGGGTCTGGACATCGCACAGTGTGACCTCGTGGTCTTCTATGACATCGCTGCTTCCGCAACCCGACTCATCCAGCGGTCGGGAAGGACAGGGAGGAAGAGGGAGGGACGGGTCATCATGCTCGTAGCCAAGGGTACGAGGGATGAGGGGTACTACTACGCATCCCGTGCCAACCGCCGAAGACTGAGAAGTGCCATAGATGAAGTGAAGGAGCGTCTATCCGAGAACAAGTCCAGCGGCAAGGAGAAGAGCGGACAGACCTCGCTGGACGACTTCTATGTAAGCGAAGAGGGTTCCGAATCCACTGTGAGCTCGTCCCTTGGCAGCACCCTTGACGAGAAGGAAGCAGTTGCCACCAGCTTTGGCAATGAACCCGATCTGGACAAAGCTCTCGACGATTCGATCCCAGTTCTCTACGTGGATCACCGTGAGAAGGCTAACTCCATCATCAGGAAGTTGATGCAGAGGGACGACATCAGGATCAAGGCGCAGCAGCTTCCTGTGGCAGACTACATGGTCTCAGACAGGGTGGGTATAGAGAGGAAGTCCACTTCTGACTTCACGAGTACGCTCATTCGAGGTGACCTTATCCCGCAGATCATCCAGTTGAAGGAAGCATTCAGCCATCCTCTCCTGATCATCGAGGGTGATGATATCTACTCCCTTAATCTGAACGCTAACGCCATCCGTGGAATGATCTGCAGCATCACTGTGGACTTTAGGGTACCTGTGATCTTCACCAAGGATGAGGAGGACACCGCGGAGTACCTAGCTTATCTCGCCTATAAGGAGCAGATTAAGCAGAAACGCCCGTCTCAGGTGAAGACACAGCGTCACCACGACTCCCTTGCAGAAGAGCAGATCTCACTCATCGCACAGCTCCCGAAGATCAATCGGCAGCGG
>JALWRB010000280.1 GCA_027077875.1 Candidatus Heimdallarchaeota archaeon | reverse complement strand
GAACTGTATTTATCTCATGGAAAATGTATCTAACCGAGTTGTGGAAACTCCCAGATGAAAAACTCGATAAAAATATTCTAGGAGCTTTCAAAGGTATGGATGTCGATGAGGTTGCAGATCAATTGGCGAGGAATACCTTATTCCCAGCCTTCAAAATCGATTTTCTCACTGGAGATGTAATATCTAATGGCATAGATCCAAGTGATGAGAAGTCTATCTCCTCATTAATTCGTAATAATGGGCTTGGAAGAGTTTATCCTTACACAGATGAGGAATATAAGAGATTGATGAATAATATGATCGAATTCAATGAGGTGACGGAGGGGATGGGAAGAGAGGGGTATTCTCGGTCAATTTTTAAAGACCTCAGGATTGCTAGATATATATTAACTAGCATAATTTCCGATTATTAAGTATTTGATGCCCAGGAATGCGTATATAATATTAGATGCTATATTAAATATTGTTTATTGAATTGTATGGTACATTTTCTGAAAACTCTACTCGAGGAGTTAGAACAAACTATAGATGACCTAGCCGAGATTCGAACTCGGGTCAACGGGGAACTTCTGCCGGAGCATTGAAAGCCCGCTATGATGGACCGGACTACACCACTAGGCCTATAGATTCCGCTTTTCAGTACTTTTTCCATACTGAACCGGCTGGAATTCAATTGGCAAATTTACTTCATGGATTAGGGAACTTAAAGCTTTTGAAAACTGACGCGGTAGCTTTTGAAAACTGACGCGGTAGCTTTTGAAAACTGACGCGGTAGCTTTTGAAAATCCTTGATATGGATTGGAGTATATTTTGCTAAAATCCGGTGTATTTTTCCCTTTCGCTCCTGATAAGCTCATAATGTGGAGTTGAGAGATTCTTTTACTTCGTGGATTAGGGAACTTAAAGCTTGTGAAAACTGACGCAGTAGCTTGTGAAAACTGACGCGATTGCTTTTGAAAATCCTTGATATAGATTGGAGTATATTTTGCTAAAATCCGGTGTATTTTTCCCTTTTGCTCCTGATAAGCTCATAATGTGGAGTTGAGAGATTCTTTTACATTATGGATTAGGGAACTTAAAGCTTGTGAAAACTGACGCGGTAGCTTTTGAAAACTGACGCGGTAGCTTTTGAAAATCCTTGATATGGATTGGAGTATATTTTGCTAAAATCCGGTGCATTTTTCCCTTTCCCTCCTGATAAGCTTATAATGTGGAGTTGAGAGATTCTCAATCAATATGAGCGAGGACAATCCGTACAAGGACATGGAGGGTTCTGAAGTTGTTACCCAGAACGAGGAGAATCTCGGAGTTATCTTTGACTTCGTGATGGACACAGATTTCAAGCTGAGGTTTTTTGTCTCTCGGTATGGTCACGAGATCTTCCTGATCGAGCCGAAGCAGATTGAGTCATCTGACGGTAAGACGGTTAGGTTGAAGGTTCCCAAGCGTTATGTCAGGCTGTACGAGAAGGACGAGCCTGAGTGGATATCGTTCACGACTCTGAGGACGAAGCAGGTGTTTGACAATGACGGAGAGAACATCGGGCAGATTCAGGACGTTATCTTCCACCGGGACCAGCACATCTCCTTCATCATTGGAGGTAGTGGTTTGAAGCGTTACCTGTCCTACTTGGGTATCTCTGCGGACGACATGCTTGTTCCTTATCGTTACATCAAGTCGGTCGATCAGTATAACATCCTGTTGTACAAGAGCAAGGTAGAGCTGGATCGTTTGTTCAGGGGTAGGCCTGTGACGATGAAGACGTACCTTAGTCACGAGGCTCAGCAGAAGTCGAGTGAGGAGGCTGAGATTCAGCTTCATCGAGATTCATACGTGCAGTTGGCGTACAACCGGTAGTTCGTTCTGAGTGTTCCAGAAGGGTTATTTCCAGACTTCCTCGTTCTTCCAGATTGTGGTCATTGGGGCAGGTTCCCCGACTGCTGTAGACCGGGTCGAGTGATCTAGGTGAAATCGCGTAATCTGGAGTTGTGAAATAATCTGGAGCAGGGAGATTGCGTAATCTAGAACAGGGAAGTCTCTTAATCCGGAGTTGTGAAATAATCTAGAGCTGGGATATTGTGTGATCTGTAGTTGTGAAATAATCTGGCGCAGGAGATTGCGTAATCTAGAACAGGGAAGTCTCTTGATCCGGAGTTGTGAAATAATCTAGAGCTGGGATATTGTGTGATCTGGAGTTGTGAAATTATCTGGAGCAGTGATACAGAGTCATTTGGTCTAGACTTGGGGTGTAGAGTCATTTGCTCTAGAGCTGGGATACGGAGTCATTTACTCTAGATTTTTGGTGTAGAGTCATTTTCTCTAGGTTTGGCGTGTAGAGCTCTAGTGGACATGTAAGAATATTTCTCCATGGTTTGGATCTATGATGTATTATGAGAAGAGGTCGCTCTTTCCCCTGCCGATGAATCCTATTATGAATTCTCTTATCTTGGTGTTTCGTGATCTCTTGTAGATCTTTCTGAGGAATGGGTCATCGGATGCGATGTCCCGTGCGACTTCCTCCCCTAGTGGAGTGAGATACAACCTCTCCTCGTGCTCTGACAGTTCGGGATTTTCAGTTCTCACGACCAGTCCTTTCTCCACCAGTCTGCTGATTATTCTTGACTCGTTTATGGCGTCGTACTTGCTCACCTGTTTGCTCTTGTACGATGCTATGTCGGTAGAGTTTGGTTTTCCTCCTCTGTTTACGATGAAGTCGCGGAGCATGAGTACCCTGCTTGCCTCTTTGTAGGTGAGTTTCTGATAGGTCTGTATCTGGGTATGCTGTCCCATGACTTGGTTTATCTCTATGACTGGATCAATTGGTAGTCCTGCCTCGCACAGTTTGTCCACGGCATTCTTGAGAAGTACCTTTGCATGGAGGATCTTCTCCTTAGTCTCCCTGTCCCCCTCTTCCATGTACATTCGATCAAGCCATTTGGAGAGATTGACATAATCCATCTAGGTTATCTACTGATTTTATGGCATAAAAGACTTGTGAATCGCCGTTTAATCGTGGATTTCTGGGATAATTCGTGGATGGTGGTTTGCATCTCATATGATGAACCACTGGGACCTCCCTCTGAGACTATGGGTACCTTCTGTCTTCTTAGGGGTGTGGTCCTCTCTTCTCGGTTCGCTGGGTATTCCCTGTGGTCAGATTGTTTTTTTCTCGATTGATTTCACAATCCCCTGCTATTAGCTACATACTGTTTTTTAATCCTCCTCCCTCTTGATATCGTATGAGGCGTTTACCGAGATGGGTGTACCACTTCATCGTGCTGCTTTTTTTTCTCACCACCTCGATGAACTCATTCTACACTCCGTTTGATGTCTTCGGCCTGTACTACGGGATAATTCCGTATCCCATGAACACGGTAGTCCTCCTGCTCATACTCCTCCTTCTCTCTTTGATCTCCTATGCAGCAGACCTCTTGATCTCTCTGTTCCACGTCTCGAGAGAGCTGTCCCCTGTCATCTCCACGAATCTGGTGGTCTTGGTTTTCTCGCTTCTCATCTCGGTAGATTATGTCATTGGGATAGTTTTCTCGTGGGGAGTGATTGGTTTCTCTATAATATCCATGGTTCTTCTGGAACGGGATCGAACGGAGTCATTTCTCAGCAGAGTATCGTCATTTCAGGTCTTTCTCTTCGCAACCGCGATGGTGATTACACTGGTTAATTACTCGATCTGGTTTATCAGGGGGAGGGAGGGGATTGACCTCCCTATCAGATTCACAAATGCCTTTCGTGACATCCCGGTTGAGGTAGAGATGGATCAGGGGGTATACGCTCAGAAGATCTTCAATGCGACGCTTATCACCTTTACAGTGAATGCTCTTATCTTCTTCGCTCTCACTTACTATATCTGGGCTCGGAGCTCCACCCTTATCTCCAAGATCAGGAATTACTCGCCCCTGATCAGGGTGGTGCACAATGGGAGGACCTTCGAGTTCATTGACGAAGATGACCAGACCATTACAGCTGTCAGCTCTGTTGGCAGGGGTCTAGAGTCGTTATCGTCCTCGGTTTTTCAAGAGGACCACGACGACATACCCTTCGATGTCAGGAGGGTCGAAGGATGGGGATTAAATGCCCTCAAGGAGTCAGAGTTGTCACCGCTTATAGAGTACAGTGGTGTCAGGTTGAAGAAACCTCTGCTCGTGCTCTGCAGTGGATGTCCTCCCCTAGAGAATATCTTTGTTCGGAGTGGGCATGTCGTCTCTTTAGCGAATCATATGACGATTCTCCGGGAGCTCTCCATGGACTTCGTCCCACCGACGATGCCTGCTGTCAAACGGATACTGCACTTATCCTCCGATGATCTCAACTCTGCCATGCTCAGGGCCAAGGTGAACCGCATACTCTCTCCGACAGGTCACATATTGGTTAATGCAGGATTCGGGGATCTGGATGAAGAGATTTTTGTCCAGAGATGGGACATGCTTCTCGTCTCGACCCATGGTGGTCTAGATGCCGATGGTATTCCCTACTTCGTCGACTCCGAGGGTACACGCCATGCCGCTGATGTGTTCATTGACTCCTTTCAGCAGAAACCGGTGTTCGTCCTCTTCGCCAGTTGCAAGTCTGTTTCCACTGAGGGGATAGAGAGGGTCGTGAAACCCTTGCTTGCAGGTGGTACTGCTCTTTTTATCGGTTCCTTGAGTAACGTGATCGCATCACACCTCCCACTCGTTTCACTCCCATTCTTGGGAAGTATTCTGGATCTCCGTGGGAGGTTGGATATT
>JALWRB010000279.1 GCA_027077875.1 Candidatus Heimdallarchaeota archaeon | reverse complement strand
TCAACGGTCAGGTTTGTTCGTTCAGTGATAAATAGGTAAGCCAGTTTCCCGAAGTAGTCATCCATCGATCTCAAGAGATGAACCAACCTGTTCATGGTCATCTGTACGTTTACATTGTGATCAAGGAGAACGAGGTACTTCCAGAATAATGCCTCTGGTGGAAGTTTTCCCCCTTCTTCTCCCGGGAAGATTTCCAACCTATTCGACAGGAAATTTATACGGTAGATAATCACTGCCCAGTGCTCGTCCTGTATCAACAACCTGCACTGATCGGTTGTGAGGTTACTCCAAAATCTCGGATCTTCAGGACTGTACTGGCTGCTAATCCCTTCAAGAGCTGACACATCAATAGATTGGTCGAAGATGTACATCCCCAATTGTGGATGCTCGGACATATTTAGCACAGGAAGAAGGGAGAGGTTACTTTTTACATCATTATAAGTTGACATCAACTTCAGGAGTTCCCAGTGTGAAATGGGGAGTTTTCCATTAAATTGTGTGGTAAGATGGAACCTTTTCAAATTATGGTCTGAGCTGAACTCCGAATCAATAATCAGGAGATCACCATCTTCCCCTACCTTGAATACCGAATTGAAGAATTCCATTTCTGCTGGACTCACTCCGCTGAATATCTCGAATTCGCCCTTGATCTTTGACCTTCTTCGGGAGGAAAGAATAGTTACCTTTATACTCTTTGGTCTTATAGCGACGCCATCATTTCCACGAGAGACCTGTTCACTCAACTGTACAAACTCGATGATATCAAGCCACCGGGAGACGACGATTGTGTTTGTACCCAGAAGACCTGCAAGCTCACTAAGACTGAGATTTCCATGCTCGTAAAGGTGTCTGATCATGTCACGAACAAGTTGTAGGTTGGATCTTCTTTCCCTCACCTACGAAAGGTAGAAATCCTTATACAATACTCTTTCTAATGACTAGATCTTCGTTTGATGAGTTCGTCAGCGGTGTAGACTGTGACGTCTGGAAGCTCGTTGTTGTTCACAAGTCGAAGAATCGTGTTCGATGCCTCTTCCAAAGTCACACCAAACTCATCCGCTATCTCCTCAAAGGAGATCTCTTCGGCTCCAGCCTCCCACATAGTCTTGACCTTCTCGGAGATTAACTCATCGACCATCTCTCTCAACAGCACTATCCCGCGTTTGTCCCTTACGATTGGGGACTTGGGATCTTTTAAGTATTCCTCGATAATAGGCAGATAGAGATCCTTATTCGGTAACTCCGAAACCACATCGTCAAATTGAATCTCTTCCTCACCAAAATCGTACCTGTTGAGAACTGCTTTCCACTTGTTCTTCATATATTTGGGTGAGAGAATCTGCTCTTTGTCGTCAAATATTAACCCTGTGAGTTTTGGTGTCCGCTTTATATGATCCTTGATAGCTATGACACTCCTACTTCTGTTTAGACCTGTTACTTCCATCACCCTCTTAACCTGAAGTGGTTCTGAATCAATAGACTCAAGGAGATCAGATATGACATCCTTGGCTCTTGGGAGGTACCAACCTTTCTTACCTACCATCCTACCGTCGAGCTTGTCCTCCCTTATCATTTCGTCAACTACTTTGAGAAGAACATCCGTGGAAACAGGTGTCTCGAGTTTTGTGAGGTCTACTGCATTCTCGAATTTCTGGGAGAGGATAAACTCCTCGGCAATCTCTTCCTTGGACTTACCCTTTCCAAATATCCGTTTAAAAAATGACATGATTTTATGATTTAGCTTTGAAACAAAAATCTTCCCATAATTTGTCTAAAGAAATCAGGAAGGGGTGAGATGAGATGAACTTCATACTATCCCTCTGAGTATTACCTCAAATTTATTATATTCTGAGAAAACACACGTCATATGACCAGTCAAAGATTTGTAGATTTCGCATCACAAATCCCCGAAACTCAGGTTATGCCAACCAGAGAAGAACTTGAAAAATTCGCAGCCCACCAGAATATCCCCAACGAGCTGGGAAACCCTCTCTTTCACTCAAGAATTTCTGCTCGGTCTGCACCATTCACCCATGTCCTCACTCCGGGTGACGAGGAGAATAAGAAGATTATTGACCAAGTCTTCGAGCATGTCAACCCCGAGAACTACATTCTCATGAAGTTACAGATAGGTCAAAGCGAGGAAATCAAACTCTCCTGTTCCTTCCTCGTTGACAAGAGCAATGCTAACATCGCCCTAATGCTCGGACACAACTTCTTCCATCGAGCAAAAGACTCGGAAGTGGATTCCGATATCAAGACCCTCTATGTCCCAGACTTCTTTGTTGATGGTGAGAGACGTGTGATCGTTGATCCCGAGGAGAGGATCACGTACGTCCTCGGGATTGATTATTATGGAGAAGCAAAGATGTCTCTTCTTAGGATGGCCATGCAGATAATGAGAGAGGATCGTGGTGGACTCGGGCTTCACGCGGGTTCCAAGGTGATCAAACTCCTGAAGGATGGGAAAGTAAAGGATCACGGGATGCTGATCTACGGACTCTCGGGTACTGGAAAGACAACGCTAACTTGTCATGACCACCATCTCAAGGACCCCGAGGGTGTTGTCATTCTCCAAGATGACATCAACCTCATCACCAGCGATGGAAGGGCATACGGTACCGAGGCTGGGTTCTACGTAAAGTGTGACTCCTTCCCGGAACACGAGCTCTTGACCAGAGCCACCACCCGCCCAGGGAATATCCTCGAAAATGTCTACGTAGACGAGAACGGGAAAATTGACTGGAAGAACTTCTCAATTTCAGCCAACACAAGAGCTGTTGTGTCGAGAGACACAATCGACGGGACCGCTGATTACATCGACCTCCCCGAGTTAAACTTCATCCTGTACAACACCAGAAGAGCGGAGCTTCCCCCAATCGGAAGACTCGTGAATCCACTACAGAGCGCAGGGTACTACGGTCTTGGTGAATCGATCATCACAAGTGCAGAGGACGCATCGCGTGCAGGAGAGGCAAAAAGAGTCGTTGGTTTTGACCCATTCATTCTGGGCGAAAAGTCAAGGAACATCAACAGAATGGCTGACATTATTGCTAAGGTACCCAATCTCCAGTCCTTCGTTGTCAACACGGGATATGTGGGGGACGAATCCAACAACATTGGAGTCGAGGACACATCCTACTTCCTCGAAGCTGCACTCAGGGGCAACATCGAGTGGGAACTCGACGAGGATCTTGGGTACGAGGTTCCGAAGACAGTTAACGGTAAACCACTAGGGAAATTTTCACCACGCGAGTATTATGGTGATACCAAGTATAAGCAGATGATGGCTGATTTGAGGAAGGAGAGAAAAGCGTTCCTCAATCAGTATACAGGAATTCGAGAAGAAATTGTAAATTCGATCTAAGAGTTTCTTGTTCTCTCATATAATATATTGTTTTTTTGAAAATACTGTGAAGAAGTTGGAACGTATTTCGTAGCTTTTTAAGACCTTGAGTTTTTGATGTGAATTGGTGCACCAATTTGTCTAGAGTAATTACACATCTCAAAAAGGATATCTCCTCTTTGACTAGATACCACCCAGATGCCTCTAACAGGCTGTGCTTTCTCCTGGGTGCCCGGAATGCTATCTTCTTGATTAACAGTGTGAAAGATGCCCCAGAGTATATTTACTTTATTCTTAATGTAGCGGGTAAAGCCAAGGATATGGACGATGTCAAGAAGAGGGTTGAGAAGGAGGTCAGCATTCAAGGTTATGACTACGAGTTTAGAGAGGATCTCGGTAATGTGATCGCCGTGAAGACAACCGATCGGCGGCAGCTCTTGGACCAGCAGATGAATGAAGATAGCTCAATCACCGAGAACAAATTCAAAATGGATCAGGCTAAACTTAGAGAGAGCGCTACTGTCATCGTTAAGCGAAATGCATCCATAAAGGCCTCACTTGGTGGATCGATCTACTCCACTGACATAATCTCAATGTCCAATGTTGTCGGCAAGCAGGATGTCGTTATTCAGAATATGCACTACGACATCGTAGGTTTTGGAATCGCAGAGATGAGCGAGGAGGAGATTGAGCGATCTCCAGGTAGGATAGCGATTCGAACCTATGAAGGAAGATATGATATCTACAATTACAAGGAGCAGAAACGATACCAGAATGGTATGTATTCAGTCACCACACTTCCCCGGATTCTCGGATTTAATGTCTTAAAATTCAAGAGAGATAAGGCTGCTAATATATTGGTCATCTGTCAGGACGATGGAGAGATTGGAATAGCCCTCTTGAAAAAAGCACCAGAAAGTTCTAAGGTGACTTTTCTGTTAAATGATCCTGAGCACAAAAGCAGAATTGAAGCCAACATCAAACGATTGGACGCCGATGAGGACAGGATCAGCTACATCGATACATCCCTCACTGCGTACTCGAAGAGTAGGCCAAAAGAAAAGTACACACATGTCTTTGCAGAGTTCAAGTCAAGTGAATCAGGCATGCGTCCAAACCCTTTCTTTGACTTTGAAGAGAATGAGATCATTAACTTCGCACGTGCACAGTTCCAAGGTGTGAGGGCTCTTGCTCTGATCTGCGAGAACGAGGCCCAAATTTCGTACGTCTCTCACTCCCTAGACCCCACCGAGAACCAAGAAATCGTTGTGCAGAATTTCAGACAGGGAAATTTCTCTCCCCTTATTCTCAACGAGGAGTATCTCAAAACATATCCCCAGGAGATCTATGTGATCCCTGAAATACCCTCTGTGAGTCAGGGTGGAGTCATTGATGCCCAGAAGATGAGGAATGAGGAGAAGTACAAGTCGTGCTGGTTAGGAATTGATGCTATTAAGCACAAGTCCCACGCGGGATTCGTTGCCTATTTTGAATTCCTCAGCAGAAGAGGTGGAAAGAAAAAGCGACGCACCTAAGCGATAATTATAACTGTATTAAAATAGAAGAAGGATAATCTCCAAATATGCAATTTGATCGTGTCACCTCCAATTACAAAGCGTTCTTGGAGAACATCTTGAAGAAGCGGTACAATCAGGAAGAATTGCAGAAGAGTATCGCCCTGTACATCGAGAACATTGAGGTGGGAGCGGACCTATACTCGATCAAAATCAAAGGGAAGGATTTTGGATTCTTCATCTCATCAACCCAGACTATCCCAGACTTTGACGACACGAAAATCAAGGTATTGGTGATTGAGGTAATTGAGACGGTACCGGAGGTAGAACTCGATCTACCTGATTTCAGCGAGAAGTTCGCACATCAAATTGTCAAATTCGCCAAGCAGGTCAATCTCAAGAATATCGAGATGATAATCGAGAGGGAGAATTCATGGATGATACCAGGTCTGTCCAAGGCAGAGTTCAAATGCGTAGACGTAAACATGGAGAAGGTTCTTCCAGAACCAAACAATATAGGTGACGTGCTAGATCTCATCCACCAGACGTTCACCGTCCCCGTCATTATCCAAGTGCTCTTTCAGAAGGATGGTAATCTGACCAATGAGTTTATGGAGACACTCGAGGAAGCTAATGCATTCATGGAGAACGGTTGGATCCCATGGGCGGTTCAAGTTACTTACGATACCGAAGATGAAGACTTGGAGAAAATCTTGAAAGAATCAGACAGTGTTATGCACTGGGACGATATAGTCTACAATTTCTCTTACAGGTAGATAGTATGAAAGACGACACAACACAACACTGGTCAAAGACCGTCGCGGAAGAAGCGATTAACATGATGGGAGAGAGACAAAGGATCTGTGGAGGATGGTCACCCTCAGGGATCTTCCACGTGGGAAATGCAAGGGAGATGATCACCTGCAATGCATTCAACAGGATGCTCAGGATGAGATCAGCTGACTCGGAGTTTATCTTTGTCATTGATGACACCGATCCTTTGGACAAGATACCAAAGATATTCAAGAAGTACTCTAATGTCCTGAAGCCCTACCTTGGTCATCCGATTAACAGGGTTCCAGACCCAACAGGAGAGTACGAATCTTATGCCGAGTATTTCGCGAGTGGGATCATCAAATCAGCCAATGACTGGGGTATTGCGGTAAGGTTTATCCGGGCTTCTGAGCTCTACAAAGCCGGAAAATATGACAAGTACCTCAAGCTGTACCTCGAGAAGGAAGATGCTATCCAGGAAATAATGGAAGAGATTTCAGGCTCACCACTAAAGGGTTTCTTCAATGTAATCTGCGAGGGATGCGGAAACCTAAAGACAACCCAGATCACCGATGCTTCAAATCTCAACAGCATCAAGTATATCTGCAAGACCGACAGAATGTACAAGGGATGTGACTTCGAGGGCACGACTAGTATTGAGGATCGACAGTGGAAGCTGAAATGGAGGCTTGACTGGCCAGCTCGTCAGTCATTCCTCGGGGTCACAATAGAGCCAGCTGGTAAAGACCACGCAGCTGATGGAGGATCTATTGACACCACTATTGCGATCCACGAGAGGGTGTTCGGGAAACCAGGACCACTCATGCCAGGTTACGGTTTTATTGTCATGAAAGGAAAGAAAATGTCAGGGAGCAAGGACGGCATTCCCGCAGCTAACTTGATCAACTTCATGGATCCGTATAGCTTCCTCTTCATGGTCTACAGGAACAACCAGAGACGAGATATTGAGTTCAAATTGGAGACGAGTGAGTACGGAGACCTCTCCGATGAATTTGTTGCCATCCGCAGGGCGATGAACGGAAAGGAATTTTATGGAACAGACAAGGAATTCGAGAAGCTTAAGGTCGCGGCCCAACTCGCCCTACCCGAAGAGCTCTATTCTGTTATTCCAGCTAATATCAAGTTCTCAGAACTGGCTTTACTCTACCAGACCAATTTCAAGGACAAGAGTAAGCTCATCAATAAGTTGAGAGCATTGGGTAAGCTCACAGATGAGGATGACCCTGAAGAGCTGAATCAACGGATTGATCGGATTGGATACTGGTTGGAGAACTTAGCACCCGATTCTATGAAGTTCGAGATTCTTACCTCAGCCCCTGAAAATATCGGTGACTTTTGGAATGAGAAGATATGCGCAATTTGGAAGAAAGTGCTGACAACCACCCCAGATGACATGGACAACAAAGAGTTCCTCAATCACCTCCGAGAGATTACCAAAGAACAAAATGCAGAGATCAAGCCTGTTTTCAAAGCATTTTACCAACTACTTCTTGGAAAGAATGTGGGTCCTAACGCGGCTGGTCTTGTAGATTCACTGGGGAGGGCAGAATTGCTCAAGAAAATCGAAGCAATTTGCTAACACTGTACTCAATCAATTCTAGCTTTCCCGACAGGTACAAGTACCACCCAAAACAAATAGTTTGGATAATGCATACACTCAATATCTCTAGAATCTAAGCCTAAGGTACATCCCAGATATAATCCCAAATATTGCGCATAACTCAAAGTGCGCGCCTCAGCGCTAATTACGGTAAAAGTATATTAATTTTGGCGGGGTACATGTAAAAATCTAGGCTTAGACAGGGTAATTTACGCTACGGGAGATGATGAACGAAAAGTTTTATAACGAGTTCCTAAGACTTTTGTATATCATGGTAAAAGGCATGGACGAGTGGAAATGGTTCACAGAGCCTTCAGAATTAGATTTCACATGTCAGAATTCATCCTGCAATTTCAGGTTTTCCCCACGGTTGTCCGACAAAATGAAAAAATATGTACAGATCAGTGAGGGTACTGCTATAGTAAGGCATTCCAGTTTCCTTTGTCCCTCCTGCCTTACTCTATACAAGGGAGTCATACTGTCTGTGTGCAATCATTTGGGAAAATCAGAGGACATAATGTTCCTGAATGTGCCTACTATTCTTAAATATGGAAAACAGATAGTGGCTTCCTGACATAATTATTTTGTGAAAAATTTCGCTCATCATTTCAGTTCTCTCGAAGGGTTTAACTTCTAACCACCTATAGCTAGTTAAGGATGGCAGACCCAGCGGTAGTTGTACTATTCATCGTTGTGTTCATTGGCTTCTGGCTGGTGAACTACCTACTCCAAAGAAAGAAAGCAAAGAACAGTCTCACTCGAATCGAGACAACATACGGAACCCTGAAAGTATTCTCAGGAGTGTTCATGGGGTTAGGTTTCGCGTACTTACTAGAGGGTAATCTCACCTCTGAGGATCTGACCAATCAGGGCGTGCTCAAGTTCTTCGGATCTCTTCCAGGTATCATATTAATTCTGGGTCTTGGATTCATCTTGTACTTCATGTCCACGTCTGTCCTGGGTGAGAACATATTCAGACCGGTAAGGGAGTTCGGGACCTCTTCCTCGGTATTTGGGAAGAAGACATCTTACCTGAATCTTCCGGAGACAGGTGCAGCAGAGATGATCGAATTTGCCCACAACTTCAACTCCAACACTCTTGATCTTGCCAATAGGATCAGTATAGTCAACGTCCATATCGATAATTTAGAGCAGGTAATACCGAGCATAACAACTGTTTTCAACAAGGTCAATCCTGCCATTGAAAGCGTAGAGAGCCTTATCCATCAGATCGAGGATATCCAAATAGGAGTCGATAACGAACTTGTGGCCAACACCACACTGACCGAGAAGGGAGAGGAGATCAAAGCTGCTCTCGACCAGACAATCTTCGATATGATCAGCCAGCTCAATGAATCGTATGAGATGCTCAACCTGCTAACTATCAACATCGCTATCGAAGCTGCCAACAACGACAACGAGGCATTTCTCAAGATCGCAGAACAGAGCAGAGAGTTCTACAAGGGATTTGAGAACTTTTCAGAGCAAATTAGTAGGAGATTTGTAGACCTTGAGAGAGCGTTTGGAAACACCATTGACACCTTCAAGGAGGGCATTAAGTCCAAATCATACGACATTAACCTCCTCCAAGATGGAATCATGACCTCGAAGAAACAACTCAGAGATATTGACAAGATCTCTGGTGAGATGGATACTCTAAAGAGGACGATAGAGGGTCACATCCATAATATCCGCAAGGACTTCCCAACAGATTACTAATCCTGTACTTGATCAGATAATCTAAATGTTCATTGTCAACTCACACAATATGAGATATTGGTCGTTCCTGCTTCTTGCTCTAATCGTATCTGCTGGAGCTCAGGCACCAGCTCCGCCTTCGAGGGATAATGCAAAGTACTATGGATTTGGATACGGAGCTGTTGGTATCGCAGAAGTAATGCTCGATCTCCTATCCATCTCAAACGATGCGCGAGTTGAACGGATACTGGATTCTGCTATCAACTCAGTAATTGTGGGAAATACTGACTTGTACTGGTCTAAGACAACCGAAGATATGGTCTACTGGACTGGGTATAAATACGGCCAAGAGGGGTATGCAAGATTCTTCTTGGACTTGTTCGAGAGAAAAGGAGATAACTCATACCTCGAATTGGTAGGAGAACTACTCAACCAGCGGATCGTCCAGTTGAGTAACCAGGAGAATAGGACCTTCTGGGGATATGATTATATCAATACGACCACAGCAATAGGTATCTCTCTAACAGGGAGAGACTATGGCGCTGCATCCGTTATTGAAACCGCCCTCAACTACTACGAAATAACACGGAATGAATCAGCACTGGAGTTAGCAGAGGACTCAGCATCATGGATGATCGGATTGAGGAATGGGTCTCTGACTTATCCCCTAAATCTAGCAATACCTTGGTATGATGTCAAAGGGTTCAAACCTGTATATATCACATCCTTCGCTCGTGGTATCTCAGGTATCTTACCTCAGTTCCTACGCTTATCCCAAGTGACGGGGAACGGGAGTTACTACGACATCTTCACAGATCTGGTGGAATACCTTGTTGCGTCACAGAACGACGACGGATCATGGTTCATCGATACCAGTGCAGACAACTCCTTGGCTGGCTTGGATGAGGGTACTGCTGGTGTCTTGTTAAGCCTGTCAAGGTACGCCAAGGATCTTCCTGGAGTGAATGCATCCATTGATAGAGGGTTGAAATACATAGAGAATTTCATCAGCAATTCGAATAATATCGGGTACCAATTCACGGATGGACTTGCAGGAATCTTGTTTGTCCTCAATTCTATCAATTACACTGGTTCAGTACTGAAGCAGGTTGAGGAGGATTTTCTCTCCAACTTCGTGACTTTCAGGAATGAAAAAGGGGAGTTCATTCTCTACAACTCCGACGAGCAAGACAATGTATATGAGCTCTCTTTCAAAAGTGGTCTGGCAGGAGCTTTGAGTGTGCTACTTCGAGTTGACCCTGATTCCGAGCTAATTGGACCGATCTTAAACTCCTTCGAAATATTTGGAGAGAATGGATTGTGGCCTAGACAAGTCGAGGTATCACCTAAGCTATTAGTTGATGGAAGTAAAGTATCATCTACCATCATTTTGATGGTAGCCCTTGTTGGTATACTAGTAATACTCCTCATATACAAAAGAATGTCAAATAGAGCTTGATGCAATGTTGTGACGAGTCAGGACGAAGTATGATGTTGTCTTATTCACACCATTTATCGATCTGATCTTCTCGATTGCCTCCTTGATTGAGGACTCGGATGTCATATGAAGGACAACGAATAAATCCACATCACCTGTGACCTCGAAAATATCCTCCACACCCTTCGCAAGATCTGTGTTCGAGAGTATCTCGTCCTTTATCTGTGTTGGCCCAACATTACCCCCAATCTTGACTTGGACAATAACCCTGAATCCGGACATGTTGTCGGAGAGTTTTATCGTAAAGGCCTCGATCACACCGTTCTCCTCAAGTCGTTTTATCCGCTTTCTCACAGCACCTTCAGTTATGTCCAATTTCCGAGCAATTACGGTATTTTTCTCCCTAGAGTTCACCAGTAACAAATTTAGGATCTGCTTATCCAATTCATCCAACTGAGCATCGAATTTCATAGTACTCGATCCGTAATTCGTACACATCTTTTTAAAATTTCCTAAGGCAAAAAATCAAAAAATCAAGCTTTCAAGAATTTTCAATCCATTGTAATATCTGTATTAAAAAAATTCGATGCGTTAAAATAATACTACGGTATTGCACAATTATGTCGGAGATTAATTCAGCCCTTCCAAAAACTCCGCTCCACAATATTGCAGATTTATTGAGAGGGGAGTTCCAAGCTGGAAAGCTGCACTTCTATCTATTCTTACTTGTTTTGGTTACCAATTTGATCTTCTATTCTTCCGCAGGGTATGAAGTCTATGTCGTTGCGGTGATACTGGCCTTTGTAGTCTCCTATGCTCTGCGAAACTCTGAAAACAAAGCAAAAAGGATCACTTCCGGCACTCTCTTTGTTCTGGATGTGAATTTCGACATAATCAATTCCCTCTTGATACTGATCAAATTCGAAATGGATCTAACTGCTGTTTTCACACTCGTTATCGACCTGTTAGCTCTTGGTGTTTTTACCTTCTTCAAACTCAACCGAAATTCTAGTAAAACTCTATAGAGGACTATGAAACGTTAACCTTTTGTGTGATGGTATCAATATACCATTAGAATGAGTAGATGGAATCAGAAGGACGAAACCAAGGTCGCTAAGGGAGCGACACTTAGCAGAGGGACGGGACCGAATACCGCCAGTCCTTCTTATTCCAAGAATAAGAAAAAACGGACTGTGCCGACAAGGTCCCCAGAGGATTTCGTCATTCTGAAACCTATTCCTGATACACATAGACTACCCTTGATCGTGAGATACCTCGTTTCCAAGGGAATAGCAGTCGATTTCTACAAGGAGAAATACATCGCTCGGCGGCTGAGGGTCCGAATGGGGAGATTGAACATCAAAACATACGAGGACTATCTCACATATCTCAAACGTAATACGATGGAAGTCAATGAACTCAAGGAGTCACTCTCCATCAATGTCACAAGGTTTTTCCGGAATAGAGATACATTTGACCTCCTCAAAACCAAGATCTTCCCTCAGATTGTTAACTCATTAAATCGAAAGGAAATCTCAATATGGTCTGCAGGATGCGCAGTAGGTGCAGAACCGTACACCCTCTCCATAATCGCAGGGGAGTTCTTCAAGAAATATAATATCAACGTGAGGATCACAGCAACAGATGTAAACGAAGACCTGATTGCCATGGCCAGATCAGGAGTATATTCTCCACCATATCTTGCGGAGATGACGGAAGCCGAGTCCAAGCAGTTCTTTATGGAGAATACTGATGGCAACTTTGAAGTCAATCCTGTGGTGAAATCAAGAGTTCATTTCAGAAAGCACGACCTCACCAAGGACAAATATCCGACAGGATTCGACATGATCGTTTGCAGAAACGTGCTCATCTATATCGACAAGGATGCGCAGATGGAGATCATCACGAATTTTATTGATGCACTAAGACCTGGGGGGATACTTATCCTTGGACGAACCGAGACCCTCTTGACCGAATGGAGACACCAAGTCAAGACCCTTTCAGGAATACACAGGATCTATCAGAAACTCGATGGAGTGCAACTGAATGAGGTCAAACCAATCGCAGTATCCCCTACTCGGTTAGCAAAGCGTAAGACAACAAGAAGCGATCCCTCGATAAGTACACAGAAGATTGCTGCAAGCAGCGAAAGGGTACAGAATAGACTGAGAGAGCTTCAGGATTTCAGAAAGCGCTTTGAAGAGAGGAAAAAGCAATGGGAAGAGAGGATGGAGAAGATGCATAAACCTCAGGGCGATGCATTCGGATCCATGAGTAGAGCTTCAAGTAGGAATTCTACCAAAAGGATCGTGCGACCCAGGAAGAGGCAAACCCCTTCAAAACTCCTTCAAAACATCGAGACTGATAAGAAGCCCACACGATTGAATTTTAGGGAAATTCTAAAACCTGTAAAGAAACCCCCAAGGATTTCTAGAATCCGAAAGGATGATCCTCTTCGAAGGGTCAAGGACTAGAAGAATTGTGAGCAATAACCACAATTACCAAGGCGAGTAATGTAAGGGCTATTCCAAGAATATCGAGAAATGCAAGGTGTTGACCCAGAAAGAAGAATGCGAGAAGTGTTCCAAGTAATGGCTCACCGATGGTTGCAGCTCCAACCAGGGGTGTGGGGAGTCGGGACATTGCGTACTGGAAAGAAGCATGACCCATCAATCCAGGAAATATTGCAAGGAGTAGTCCGTAAAACAAGGCAGCAGGAGATATCGTTTCAAATTCGCCAATAATAAGGATATATGTTAGAAGGGTACCAGAAGCTGTTAGATTGACAATACCAAAATATCGCCAAAGCCCAAATTTATCGACCCCCCACTTGGCCACCATAAGATATATTGCCAGAACTATCCCTGAAAGAAGAGCCATGAGAACACCTATTGAGTATCTAGTCAGATCGCCTGAGAAGCTGAAATCCTTGGTCCCGAGAATCACGATTCCCATTATAGCCATGATGATTGACACCCAATCAATAACTCTGGGTCGCTCTTTGAAAAAGAAGATAGCAATGACCAGCATCCATATAGGGGCAGTGTTGGTCAAGCTCAATGACACACCAACAGGAAGGAAATCTAGACTTATGAAAAACGATGCAAAGTGAATAGCCAGAGAGAATCCAGCGATCACAACAGATAGTTTTGGATGTCTTGAGAAGAAACTTGGATCACCCAACCTCTCCGTAAATTGCAGTCTTCCCAGAATGAAGAAAGCAATAATTCCAGTGATGAGTACACGAGCAAAGGCCAAAGCTACTCTGTTGATTGGCTCACCACCGTCCGAAGCACCGAGAACAATGAATGAGGAACTTGTTACCATGAGTATTCCAAACAGGAGAACTAGTTCGTCTTTAACTGCCACAGGTAGATATCAGACCACCTGTTGAAAAGGTTTCCATCTCCCTTAATTCTCCAAGGAGGTAATTTTGGGCTTGCCCAATCCGATCTCATGAATGTGGAAATCTATGTACTTCTGGAATTCAGGATGTGACTCAATCACACTACATATCTCATGTCCCCTAGGAGTAACCTCGTAAGCGAGGATCCTCATTGTTACAATGTCGTCCCCAATGTATTCCTTCAGAAGTCGTTTAATGGTTTTCAAGCTGTATTTCTCTGATATCAGTTCCTGTGGAGTGAAAACACCTATTTTCCCAGCGTTAAGAAATAGGTTCAACCGGTGAGCGGTTCTCAGACTTCTCGGAAGTTTCATTGACTTCCACAAAAATTGGAATGATCTCGGAGTACCCGACATAAATTCTCCTCCTGTTTGAATAATATAAAGTGCGGAATTCAGTGACCTTAATTATCATCTGTTCCGATCAATATCTGTGAGGGCATTCGAGCAAACTGACACACTTGTAATTGGAAAGAATCTCGATGTCTTGCTCACGAGATATATTTCCTTTCAATCTGATACACCATTCGAGACCCTGAGATACAATCCAGGTGTAGATATGATAAATTGCGAGGTCTATGATAATCTCGGTGCCTTGGACTCAAAGTTGAATGGTGGCGAAATAACTGTTAGAACAAGAAGGAAGATCGGAGCTAACCAAAAGCTCACATTAAAGTTTAAAATATTAGTCAGGGTCACATGGCAGCGGCTCGGAGACCTTTACATCCTAACTTGGTCAGCTGTCAACTTATTCGAGGTAAAGCTGAGCGATCCAACCTTCTTCCAAATTAGCGGTTTTGCAAAAATTAAAGGTGACAGAGCAAGAAATCCACGTATATTCACCGCAAGTAAGAACCTGTCGGCCAAGTTCAAGGATCATATGGTTGGGGGACGGGGCATAATCATCGCAGTGTCCAAAATCAGGGAACCTAAGTTCAGAATATCCCTCCTTCTTGATTTCAATAACAGGGGTGAATCTTCAATAATTAGGAATCTAAAACTGGCGACACCACAGTCTGATGTGAGTAAAAGTTCAAGAGTTATTACTCTCCGAGGTTTCAGAACCAATCCTAAGACTACAACTGATGAACAAGGAAACACCATCCTCAATTTCGAGGAAGAAGACGTCCCCCCTGGTTCCTCGGTTTTCGAAGTAGTAAGTGAGGTCTCCCTCAAACCCAATCCTGTTGGTTTTGACCTCACGGATCTGGGAAAGATGTCCAACCTCAAAGCCGCCATTTCAAGAAGTGAGAAAGGAGCATATTTCACTACCTCTGTCAAAGGAGCGTTCGAGTTGAACCATCCGATTGTGCAGAAATACGCTAAAGCAGCGATGAAGAAAGAAACTGTCTTCGAAGCACACAGGTTGCTCTTCGAGCTTGCGAATCGCCAGCTCACATACCAGATCTCGGAGGGACGCAGATCTTCAACGTGGGCCCTTGAGTCTGGGGTCGGTGACTGTTCAGAATTTTCTTACTTACTAGTGGCCTTGCATAGAGCAGCAGGGATACCATCCCGTGTGGTTGAGGGAAACATCGTGGACAAAGAAGGGTTAGTAGGACATGGTTGGGTGGAGTTCCTCTCTCCTAGCAAGGGATGGATTGAGTGTGACCCAACTTGGGGACTCGTCTTGGGGACCTCTCCCCTCCACATCCGGTATGTAAATCACCAGAGTGGTGATTCTCCAGCGTACATCGCATTCGAGGGGAACAATCAGATAGACATCGATTGGAAGTTTAGATTGGACGAATAACTTCTCTAGACCTACATATATGCCCCAAGTAGTGTAAATCATCCAGAACGTGCAACCATTATCCCAAAATCAAGGATACTGTAGGAATAACCAATCTCAAGTTGATCCAAAACGGTTTTTAGCACGTATGACTAGTGATATTATTGTTGGTTTAGAATGGTTGTTGGAAATGGCAATTGGTCCTTCAATGAATGGATTAATTCACCCGAGACAGATCGAATTGAGCTGATTGACTCACTCAAGGATATCCCCTTTCAGATTTTGGTACTTGCTTCTCAAGATCCGTCGTTTGCGGTCAGATCCACCCTTTTATCAAAGTTTCAATTCCTAACTCAAATGGATAACACGTGGTTGTCCCTTCTCAAACGCATGTCTGACTCAGATCCGGACGCAGATCTGCGAATGGTTGCATTCACATTACTTGAGCAACTCTCAGGGGCCAGTTAATTCACTTTACCATGAAATCGAGAATCGATGCTGGAAAGTTTCCCAAGTCCAAGAGTGTATCGAGTGTCTTCCTCACTGGATTCCGTCTATAAATCTTCGAAAGACCGAGATATGCCGCCAACACATTGGTTCTATCACCGAGTCCTGTAGAAACATTGTCCATCAGTTGGTAGACCTCTGATCTTGAAAGGAGACCATCATTCTCCAAGAAAGTGTATATCTCTTCTACACCCATTCTATCTCTGAAATACATGATCTCAGCTAGAGCTGCGAGAATCATGTCCATCTGTATCCGAAGGTACTCTACTTTGTACTCCAATTCTCCAGATCTGTAATCCAAATCAAAGAGATAATCTAGGACGAAATGACCCCAACCCTGCGATGTGTAGTCATCCTTGAGGTATATGCCCCGATCGCTTTCCCCTCCACGGAAGGAACTGATGAGAAGAAACTCCCCTGGGATTACACGTCGAATGGTTTCCAATTCTAGCTTAACCCTGCCCATTCTCGGGAATTGTGATCGCTGGTCCATCTCAAAATCATCAGACTGAATATATATTTTGGAGACCTCGTTCCCACCAAACCGGGGAGAAGCGACGATATTCATAAAATCACGCTCGCGAAAGAATGGTGGACTCCAATCTGATCTGATAGCCTCCCTCGGAACACGCAGTAACTTGTTCTCTTGGATGAGCCGTTTCAGATTGAAGATTGTCGTGTCTATGAACTCCCGGATCTGATCGATGTTCTCAAATTTACTCATTCTGTAGATTACCTTCCTCGTACCCTTTGACCTCTCAATAGGATTCTGAGGAACACCTATCTTCTCACTCTTCAGGTATTCACCGCAAACTTGGATATACCGTTCACGGAGGGTGGTGAAGAGTTCCATTCCCTTGCTGAATATATCATCCAGATTCGAATTGGTCTGGAGTCTGATAAATTCGTCGAAGTCCTTTGCTGCAAATGGAAGGGAGATATCTGCTACCCTCTCGATCATGAAATTCTCAAACTGTGTCAAAGAGTATTTAGCCTTCCGAATAATCCGACTTACCTCCTCTTTATCGAACTGGGAGTCCAACAACCACTTTTCAATTTCATGCATATAGTTCGACAAGTTATCCAGTCTCTTCAGAGCCTTGTTGTAGTAGCTCTTTGGAATATTGCTCTTCAACATCCAGAATTTTGCAGTTTGGAAGAATCTCGGTAGCTGTGTGATTCGAGATTTCATGGAGTCCTTCCTGATTCCCAAAGGGATTGAGTCTCTTGCAGTTAAATAGAAAACAGACTCAGATACCTCATCCAACCAGTAGAGGGGATCCCATTGGTAGATCTTGAGCCTGTTGTACCTAAAGAGTTCGATCTGAATGTACCTCAGCAGAAATAGATCCTCGTAGTACTCTTTCCCGACCTTATCCACCATCTCTGCAGAAAACTTAAAGTAGAATCTTTCAAGATTCCGGAGCCAGACCCCCAATGACTGCTTACCCCTGTTTGGGAGGTTCATGATGTCATCTCTCAATCCCTCTGCGAGTGAAATGTTGGGATTGAAAGAAAACCAGAGGTCGAGCAGTTTATCCTTGACTCTCAACTTACCACCTCCTGTATTCCCTCCTCTTTAAATCTAGGAATACTCATTCAACTAATGAGTAATAATTTATCTTAAAAATCTCCAAAGCCGCCAATAT
>JALWRB010000278.1 GCA_027077875.1 Candidatus Heimdallarchaeota archaeon | reverse complement strand
ATGGGTGAATCCACGATCACAATTATACTTATATTTCACACTACTATTAAACTTGGTGGATAGGGGGTAGTCCATGTGCTTTTTAGCGAATCTATCCCCCAATCCAAAGACTGTTCATGCCTGTGCACGAATGCATGGTCCTGAATTAATATATTCTATAGTGAAATAAACTGGAAAATTTATACAAAAATTATATGGGCGGTTAGACGTCTTAGGTCTAGTTCTCTAGGAGGAGGGTGAATTCGTAAGGTACGGAAGGAAGATGTTCTTGAGCCTATGAACGAGATCTTCGTGCAATTTCCTACCCTTATCGGTCAGGTAGTACGTTCCCCTGCACCTCCCGTCCTCATCTTCTTTGGACAGTCTGACGACACCTAGGTCCTCTAATTTGTTCAGGAAAGGATATATCTTCCCGTTGCTCGGCTTCTTCCCCACCCTCTCTCCAATTGAAGAGATGATCTCGTACCCTGTCAACCCTCTCTCATTGAGAAGGAAGATCACAAGCACCCGGTAGAAACTCTGCAGGGAAAACATTTCCATTCTGCCCATCTCCTAAAACTCGGGCTTCTTGTACCTCTTCAGCAATAGTGAGCTGGTCACAACTGATACCGAAGAAAGTGCCATCGCCGCTCCTGCAACTGCTGGAGGTAGGACGAATGTAGATCCCGTGAGATAGTGGATCAGGGGGATGAAGAGTCCCGCTGCTAGAGGGATACCAGCAACGTTGTATCCGAAAGCCCACATGAAGTTCAGCCTGATCCTGTTGAATGTCTTCTTGGAGAGATCGATGGCTACTACGACATCTGACAGTTCGCTCCTCATGAGCACCATGTCCGCGGTCTCGATTGCCACATCCGTACCTGCACCGATGGCGATACCGATGTCTGCCTGTGCAAGGGCGGGGGAGTCATTGATTCCGTCACCCACCATAGCCACGACATGTCCCTTCTCCTGTAGCTCTTTTACCTTGGAAGCCTTGTCCTGCGGAAGTACCTGTGCAAAGACGTGGTCAATACCCACTTCTTTAGCAATTGCGTTGGCGGTTCTTATGTTGTCACCTGTGACCATCCACACTTCAATACCCATCTTCTTCATTTGCTGTATTGCCTTCTTGGAGTCAGGCTTGACAGTGTCCGCCACCGCTATGGCTCCTATGACCTTGTCTTCCAGTCCAACGAGCATTGCCGTCTTTCCATCCTCTTCGAGTTCGACCATCTTCTTCTCAAGATCGCTGGGCACATTGATGCCCTTTTCCGACATCAGATCTCTTGTACCGATGAAGACTTGCTTATCACTCACAACTGCCCGGATGCCCTTACCTGTTATTGCCTCGAACTCCGTGGGAGTATCAATCATCTTGAGATGCTCCTTGCCGTAGTTGGCGATTGTCTTGCCCAAGGGGTGCTCCGATCCAGACTCAGCCGATGCTGCGTAAAAGATGAGGTCATTCTTGTCGACTCCTTCAACGGGTATAATATTTGTCATCTCCGGCTTGCCGTGGGTGATTGTACCCGTCTTGTCAAGGATAATTGCACTGATGTTGTGAGCGGTCTCCAAGGGCTCTCCACCTTTGATTAGGATGTTATTCTCCGCTCCGATTCCTGTTCCTACCATAACCGCTGTGGGTGTTGCCAGACCAAGAGCACATGGACAAGCGATGACGAGAACTGTCACTGCAAGAATGAACGAGAAGAGGAACGGACCAGTACCCTCGAGCAACCAACTCTGAGGGACGACCCCCAGTGAGATTAGGGTGTACCAGATGATGAAGTCAGCTATTGCAATGAAGACAACAACCGGGACAAAGACAGATGAGATCTTGTCCGCTAAGTCCTGTATCGGTGCTTTGGAGGTCTGTGCGTCCTGTACTAGCTTGACTATCTGTGCGAGAGCAGTCTCACCTCCGACCTTTGTCGCCTTGACGTGAAGCACTCCCTGCTGATTGACTGTAGCTCCGATAACTTCATCACCCACCGTCTTGTTGAGGGGCATAGATTCACCAGTGACCATCGACTCATCAATTGCAGATGATCCATAGACGATGACTCCATCGGTGGGGATCTTCTCCCCTGGATAGACCTTCAGGATGTCACCCTTCTGGATGAGGTCTGCAGAGATCTCCTCCTCACCGACAACCTCACCTTTCTCGTCGAGAGTGAGGAGGATTGCGGATTTCGCCTGAAGTGACAGTAGCTTCTTGATCGCTTCCGAAGTTCTTCCTTTGGCACTTGCCTCAAGGTACTTTCCGAGGACAATGAAGGTGATGAGGAGAGCTGAGGTCTCGAAGAATACTTCTCCCTTAAATGCAGGGTTAACTAGCATGTAGATCATCACAAATATTCCGTAGAAATATGCTGCGGAAGTACCGAGGACGACGAGTGTGTCCATAGTTGCTGCTTTATGTTTTGCTGCTTTGTACGCCTTTCTGTAGAATTCTGCACCTATCCAGAACTGTACTGGTGTGGCAAAAATTAACTCGATGACGTCATCCATTCCAAGCCGGGGAATTATCTCGATGTCAAGGAACTGCGTGATTGGACCTGCATCAACATACGCAAAGATCATCGCAATGAGGAATACGGGTAATGTGAGGAATGAGCTGATGATGAACTTGTTCTTCCATTTCTGGATCTCCTCTGTTCTCTCTAGCCTCTCGATGTCAACGGTCTCTTGGGCAAGCGATGCCTTGTATCCGACGTCCTCTACAGCTTTTATGAGATCACGTGGTCCAAGTTTCTCGGGGTCATACTCGATTTTGGCCTTCTCGGTCGTGAGGTTCACGGATATCGATTTGACACCGTCTAGGGATCCTACATAGCCCTCGATCGAGCCCACACAAGAGGCACAGGTCATTCCTTGGATGTCGAGGTCAATAGTTCCTGCATCTCCTGAGGACTTGGCTTCAGCGGAGTAGCCGATGTCGTCGATCCACTCGATGATGTCCTCTGCAGAGATGACCGAGGGATCGTACTCGATCTCCGCCTCCTCTGCGAGAAGATTCACGGAGACATCTTTGACTCCTTTCTGGTTCTTTACATAGCTCTCTATTGTGTTGACACACGATGCGCATGTCATGCCACTAATAGTGAAGCTTTTCTTTTCGGGGATTTCTATCTCTGACATAATATCACTCCTACGTGTCGTTTCCATACCTATCGAATTTTGATATGTATGTTGTTGACACGTATGTTTATGACTTATTGTCCTATATAAATGCTTCGATTGGATGGTGGGAATTGAAATCTCTCATAGTTCATTATTGGTCAAAGTCAAGTTGAGCTAGATATATCTTATAAGTGGTGATCACGGATATTCCTATCGTGGTCTTGGGGACTAATCTGTGACAATCTTTATGATAATGACTCAAACTATGCTATAGATTTTCCATCTGTGGGTGATGGGGTGTGTTGGAGGGATGAATGTCTGACTATAATAAATTATGAAATAATTCAATATAAATTCATCAAAATTGGAATGTTGATACCAATTGATATATATTTGTGCAATGCATAAAGTATAGTGAAATGCGGAAAATTATCCTATGTTCTTTATTAATTTTCGGACTCCTCATGACGGTCGGAGTGAGTGCGCAACCTGATGTCGTAAGTCCTCTTGCCTCGCCCCTTGCTGCGAAGGCGACCAGTACGATGGTGGTTCATGATGGGAAAATCTCTGATGGTGAATACAGTGATAGAATCCTCATCGATAGTGCTTCCAACTTCTACCTTCATTACTCGCTAAATGGCACTACTATATATTTTGCTATGGAGGGTGCAAAGCTAGGGTATTTGGCAATTGGATTCGGATATGCCTCTAAGATGGATCAGTCCGATATCTATATCGGATATGTGGATAGTGCAGGTGCGCATATGAGTGATAACTGGGGTACTGGCACAATATCCCACGTCCAAGATGCAACTAATAACATCTTGTCCTATGCAGGTTCCGAGAACTCTACCTCGACTGTTCTCGAATTTAGTAGGGCTCTTGATACTGGTGACTCAACCGAGGACAATGTGATTGCTCTGGAAACAACGGTGAATCTCATCTGGGCATATGCTGATGCTGCTGATGATTTCACTTCGTATCACACCGCAAGGGGGTACGCGACTGCAACGTTCTCTAAAGTTGCCCCCTCTCCTCCAAAAAATGTCGTGGGAACTCCGGGCGATGGGAAGGTGACTCTTCAGTGGGATGATGCAATGGATGGTGGCTCTGCTATTACTGGTTACACAGTCTACATGAGTCAGACCTCTGGTTCGGGGTACTCCATACATGGTAGTGGTGTCACGAGTCCATACGAGGTCACCGGGTTGACGAACTCTCTAACGTACTATTTTGTCGTGACTGCTACCAACGCGTTGGGTGAGTCTGTGTATTCTGTGGAGATCTCTGTCACTCCTTCGGGAACAGTGACGGAGCCCCTAAATGTGGTCGCCACTCCCGGAAGGTCACAAGTTGATCTCTCATGGGACCCTCCAACAAGTGACGGGGGTAGTCCAATTACTGGGTACAATATTTATCGATCGGAGTCCAGTGGGCAGTCGTACACGCTGTTGGGTGGAAATACATCTGCTCTTGGGTACTCTGACATAACTCCTGTGAATGGTATCGTGTACTACTATGTCGTTACTGCTAAGAATATTTTCATGGAGAGTGCCTATTCGAGCGAGGTCTCTGCAATGCCCACTGGGGAGAGTGTCCCTCCTGGCAATATATCCACGCTCCTCACAGATATGGAGACCATCGTGGTGAATTGGTCTGTACCCTACACGGACGGGGG
>JALWRB010000277.1 GCA_027077875.1 Candidatus Heimdallarchaeota archaeon | reverse complement strand
GATTCTTCCAATCTTTATCAATTCAAGTGTGATTTTACAGACACAGAGGGCGATGATAAATCCAAATTCCTATTAGTTTGCAAAAGATTAATCCAGAATTTCTACATTTAAATTTGAGGAAATCAGTATCATTTCAGAACTATGGACGACAATTCAGAGGACTTCCCCCAAGGATACGAGACGACCAAACAAAATGTACT
This sequence comes from Candidatus Heimdallarchaeota archaeon, assembly GCA_027077875.1. Lineage (GTDB taxonomy): Archaea > Asgardarchaeota > Heimdallarchaeia > Heimdallarchaeales > Kariarchaeaceae > S139-21. The sequence continues at coordinate 17,524 of JALWRB010000277.1, read as the reverse complement.
GGAGGAATACTATACACTCCTTCAGAAGCAGGACAAGGAGAGAAGACTTCTACTGAATCAAATTACGAGCTTAATTGAATCATACAAGAGTTCAGAATCAGGAAATAGCAAAAATGAGGAGATACTCGAGATTCTGAAAGAGATGAAAAGACAGTTCGAATCTGGAGGAAAAGAAAATCAGAAAGAGACAATATCAATTAAGACATCAACGATTACTCCAGATCTTGAGATTGTTGAGAACCTCCCTGAGGAAATTCAGGTTCTTCATGATCTTCTTGAATCAAAGAAGGAGGAGGTTTTAGAGAAAGATCGTCAGATTGTTGAGTACAACTCTGAGATAGAGGCAATTGCCATAGAGAAGAATTCATTGATTGTGGAGTTGGAAAGGTTGAATCAGGTCATAGAATCATGGAAAAACCAGTTAGAGATGCTAGAGTCTATGGCTGAAGGAGATCCTAGGTTCAGGATGATTGAAGCCTTGAAATCGCATGAAAGACTGACAGAAATCCAGTTAGCATTTGCGTTAGGTACATCGATCTCACAGGTTCGCAAATTTATAAATGACTTACGAGATATGGAACTTATAAAAATCGAGAAGGATGGAAGGATTAGATGGGTAATTAGCTAGGTGAGAGAACCTGATAGATCCTCATCATCTCGGGGCCAGTTGTATCACTCCCGACAAGCACCCCAGATGAATTCCCAATGATTCCAGGTCGGGGGTAGGGAGTACCTCGATTTACAGTCGTGTAGTTCCCCTCTACTCCTAACTTATCACTGAGCCAATCCAGCTCTTCCTCTGAAATATTTGGATGGGCCAAAAATCCATTCTGAGTTTGGAAGATGAGGGAACCGATGACGTGATTTCCCATCAAACTTGTTCGAATTACTTCAACATCCGTCTCGTCCTCGATGAATTTACCTTCCAAAGAGGTGAACTCATCAGAGATTAGGGCGACCTTATCTGTTAGTATGATGGTATTGCCTAATGCAGATATTTTTGAATCGATGATGGTAAGTCCAATATTCTCCGGAAGTGAATGCCTGAGGTGTTCGTATTCGTCATTTGTTGTCAGTTCAGGGATTAGCAAAGTTCTTGAGTTTCCTACAGCGAAGATACCCAATAAATGAGAGTTAACTAATGTACCTCCAACTATAGGAACATTCAGGATTTCTGCAGCCTTTTCCATGACTTGTGGTTTCGTGTTTTGTGGAACAAGTGCATAGCTATCAGTTGCCATCCCAAAAATGCCAATACTTGAATTACCTAATAGATCTATTCGATCTCCGGGAAATATCCTCATAATATCACCAGTATTTGCGAGTTATCTCTACTCGTCCTCTTCCTCTTCTTCTTCGTCCTCATCGATATCGGATTCAAGAGGCTTGCTTGAAACGGGAGCTTCCACAACTGCCTTACTTTCAAGAATATCTGTAGCGAGGTATACATCGACTACACCATCATCTGCCTTGATAGCTCGTATGTCGATTTTTCGGGGTGGTTTCTGTATCCCCCTACTCCAGATTTTCTTGTTCACCTCCTCGTCGATAAGGATGTTCTCAAGATCTACTTTCATAAGCCTTGAAACTTTTTCCTTGAGGATTCTCATAGCTTTGGGGGCCCGTTTGTTTCTTGGAATCGAGTTGAGACGTGGATAGAACGGTATCGTCTCAATTACATCAGTCTCTTTCTCATGTTCGGACATCTTATCTTACCTCTTTATCGTCCCACTTCTCCAGTGTCGCTGGACAGGTGATTGCCTAACTCTCTGGTTTGTCTTAATCATGATCCATGTTGGAACAGATTTATTCGATCGCATTTCTGCGGCATATCTCAATTTTCTTGGATAGTTTTTGTTTCGTGCCAATTTCTTCAGCTCCTTCTGAATTCTATTTTTGAATCTCGTTTGTGAGTATTCATTTGTCTCAAGATGTAGAGCAGTTGCTCTTCACTCAACTGCTCGGGAATCCTACCCGATTGCTTGAGCTGGATGAGATGGTTCTCAACCGCAGAAGCCCGATCAGGTTTCACCAGTTTAAGGTTAGCTAACCTCAGTCTGGCTTTTTCACTTAAAATCGACCGTAGGACGCTCTGCTTCCAAGCCTCAATCTGAGCCTGCCGTTGAGCTTCTAATTGCTCGTCCTTCGCAGTGTGTGTATTCTCAGATTGCATTTGAGAGAGATATTTTTTCCTGATTGCATCGAGTTCATCTTCAGACATTTTTTCATCATCTACTGACTTATATTGTATGCGATCCGGTCAAGGAAAGACATCCCATTTGCGGTGATTTGTCTCCCACCGGAACTCCCAACAACCAAAGCAGCCTCCTCAAGTTGCTGGAGGATGTGACGTGCGATGCTGCCACTTCCTGGTCTAGGGTGTTCAGCTTTGACACCCCTGTTCTTTCTTCCGCCATACATGGCCTTGAGCCTTCTCGTCCCCAAGGGACCGTGGAGATAGACTTTACGCAGGACTGATGCTGCTCTGATATACCACCAGTCTGGTCTTTCAGGAGGAAGTTCCTTGTGAACACCAGTCTTGACAAATGGTGCCCACGCGGGTGGAACAATCGCCTTATATTTTTTCAGCTCTTCAGCTGCCCTTTCTATAAGATCCCATGCAGGGACATCATATACATTAGTCATATGAATCGTACCTTGATTTGATTCTAAATGGGATATCACAACAGGTTTTAAAATCATCACGGTAGATAACCCACTTACAACCTTGAATATTTCGCGACTGCCGCTTAAAGAAATAATGTGAATCTACTTGATCGTCACAGCAATCTTAAAAAAGAAGAAGGTGCACAAATAGTTCCAGCGGAAACAACGGTTATATGTGCAGGCGAATTAGATGACAGACAAAGCATTCTCAATAGAGGACCTCCTAGACAAAATGGCGAAGCCAGAGGTTAACGTATTCAAGAATAGAAAAGTAATGACCTCAAGTTATATCCCAAAGAGCCTTCCTAATAGGGAGGAGGAGATGAAGAAATTAATTCTAACATTGGGTGTGCTTCTAAAAGGCGGAACCCCTCAAAATGCATTCCTTTATGGTAAAACGGGGATCGGAAAGACAGCAGTTACAAAGTCTGTCATTGCAGGACTAAAAAAGAAAGCTGATGAGATGGAAATTAACCTCTTTACCACCTATATAAACTGTAGAGTTGTCGACACGACATATAGGATTTACGCGCACCTCTGTAATTCCATTGACGTAGAAGTTCCAATGACAGGTCTACCAACGGATGAAATAATATCAAAGTTCATGACAGAATTAGAGAAGAAGAAGACACATAATATAATCGTGCTCGATGAGATAGACTTTCTTGTTAAAAAGTCTTCAAAGGCATTATATGTGCTGACAAGGATGAACTCGGACCTCCAGAATTCATCAATCAGTCTTATTGGAATAACCAATGACCTTCAGTTCAAGCACCTGATGGATGCAAGAGTGAGGAGCACCTTAACAGAGCGAGAAATTACCTTCGACCCCTACACAAAACCCCAGATTGAGCGAATCATTAAGGAGAGGGCAAAAGAGGGTTTATACGATGGTGTACTCTCAACACCAGCCCTTAACAAAGCAGCTGCTGCTGCTGCTCAAGAACATGGAGATGCAAGAAGAGCTATAGACCTAATAAGGGTTGCTGGTGAATTGGTTGAGAGTGAAGCACGAGATCAAATTACAGAAAAGGACATTGAAACTGCCCAGAATATAATAGAATCAAATGCGGTCATGGAGGTGACAAGGTCACTACCACTCCAAGCAAAACTAGTTTTGATTAGTACAACTATCCTTGATGAACGAAGAGAGAAGGGAGACCCAATTAAATCAAGTGAGGTCTACGAGCACTATGTCGAGATATGTTCAAAGATAGGGATGGATTCTTTGACCCAGAGACGGGTAGGAGATTTAATTAATGACCTAGATCTATTGGGGATGATTTCCACGAGTGTTATTAGCAAGGGAAGATATGGCCGGTCACGAGTCATCACGCTATCTGTTTCACCTAGTGAGATCAAGAGTATCCTCTCTGTTGATCCGATAATAAAATTGATCCTTGAATGAATTCCGTCCCTTTTATAACAAAATGAAGTGTTTATCACGGAATGGCGAATCTTCACATAAAGTTCTCAAGCAAGTCAGTGCTAATTGAAAAGGGTAAAAAGAATGGTTTCTTAATCATCACCTTCAGGCTTCAAAGAGGGAAGGACAAAATCGATGTCTCCAGATCATTTGAGAAATTCATTGAGAGATGCATCGAAACATTTCAGCTAACCACTATAGAAACATCACGAGAGACCACACTCTTGTACATAGGAAGAAGTGTTGAACTAGATGACGATCTCCCTAAAGCAATATCTAAGCTAAATAATGACATGAAATTGATAAGCGAATCCCTGTTACCTCACGAAATTTCAGCAATCCCTTATTCAGGATACCATTTCAAAGGAAAGTATGATCGATTGGTAAGTAATCTAACTATAAAAAAGAAGTCTATTATGGTACATTCGTACTTCGGAAAATCAATTTATGAAAAAGTACTTGACTTGAGTAAAATAACTATTTCGAAGATAAGAAAGGAGACCATGGGTGCAATAATTAGAGAAGGGTGCACAAGTCTAAGGATCGCGATGATACAAGGGAAGAAATCAAACATAAGAGCGAGTATATCAATTCAAATACAAGCCAATGAACTGGCTACTTTAGAGATGCATGAAACAAAGATATTGAAGATAATGAAAGACTGTCCAGAAATGTCAGGAAAAGTGAAACTAAACTCTACCTACGACATAAAGTATCCATGGCGCATGATATTAGGAGTATTGGATTCAACGGGTAGCATGGCAACTACTAAGAACTTACTATCGGTCATACCATCATTCTTCCCTTCAGAAAAATCGGTTAAAAAGCCAGAGAATGAAGTATATAAAACCAGAGTCACAAGAGGAGAGAAAATACTGAACAATAGAATCCAGAACCCGATTTCAGATGAACTTAAGGAAGAAACGAAAATACATCAGATTTTTCAGAAGTATAACTGGATGATTTCCAGAGACAAGAGAGGGAAAATCATCGCTAGATGTAATAACTTAGAGGTCGAGATTAACGCCCCCACGGGGATTTGAACCCCGGTCGAAGGAGTGACAGTCCTCCATGATGGCCGAACTACACTATAGGGGCAAGAGCGTACAATAACAACAAATAAGTCAGTTGATTTAAAATTTTTGTAAGGGTTCAGACTAATTGGGTAAGAGAATTCTATAGAGAAATAAATGACTCATGGTATTCACTGTCCCCTGACTAAATATTGAGAGAATATATTCTAACTGAATTTGGGAGGAACACAGTATATGCTTTGAGGAATATTCATTTTGCAGTGATACCTTACCCTTAGAAGTCTATTCCTTTTCCAGAGAGTATCAGGATCTAGGAAAATACACTAGCAAATTTAGATTCTCGATGTTTAGACGCAGTATTGGCAGAAAATGGGTTCTGACCGAATGTACTCCCTTATTCTCACGATATATCGGGATAGAATACTTTGCATTAAGATACTTTAGGTTACAGAGGTTTATTCTCAAATCTAATGTGCTTATACACCATCACTGGAGTTTTTATAGAGAAATTCTCAGTCATTAGCGATAGAATGAGTTTACTAGCAAGATTATTCTCAAAGAGAAAGAAAGTAAAGTTAGCCAAGATAGTTACACTTGGGACATCTGGGGCAGGCAAGACCACGTTGATTAGGTATCTTGAAACAGGGCAAGAAGTTGAAGAGACCGATACAACACTTGGGATAGACATCAGGAATAAGGGGGTGAAAATAGGAAATTGGAATCTTTCTACAATTGATGTCGGAGGACAGGAACTCTACAGAAATGCACTGTGGGGACTCGCGGTTACGCAAGCCGATGGCATAATCTACGTAATTGACGGGACTATCAAGGAAGATCGCGATCCAGAGAAGTTCGCAAAATCTAAATTGAGCTTTGAGTACATGCTTAATATCATAAATGGTAGAAAGCCTATCCTCGTCCTAATTAACAAACAGGATTTAAAATACATGCAACCGTATAATGTCGATGAGGCAATAGATATCTACCAAGTTAACCAAGAAACAAGAAACAGGCCTTTCTATGTAATATCAGGATCTGCAAAATTTGGTGAGAATATCCAGCTAGGAATGGAATGGCTCATGGAGAATATAGAGTCTCTTCACAGGTGATAATCTTGCAAGAACTAAAGCTTCAAGTCTATTGTCCAAAGTGTAAGAAAACTTCGTGGATCGAGGTATCAATGGATGAGACAGATGTAGACCTAGCCCCTAGTGGATTAGGCGTCCCATTACCGAGTATGAAACAAATACCGGGATCAGGTCTGTACAGAAGAAGTCTATCACATGGAGATCACATTCTTCTCCTTGAGATCGACAATAATGGGACTGTACGGAAGGAACATGTTGTAAGTTTAATCTCAAGTATGGTCGAAAATATTGTCGTACAGACAGTTGAGAGGATACTTCTCACGGACAAGATCCCAGATTTGGTCAATTGGAAGATGCTTTATATCTCGCACTCAAGGTCATTTAGGAATTTTTTCAAATCTGTGCTTTCCATCCTGATGTTGAATATTGAAGAAATGGCATCATTTCGATCGCACGTTGAAGAGGGTTGGATTGAGATCGTCTATAACAAATTGAAAATTATTGAAGGAAGTATTGAGAAGGCACTAGTGATTGAAAAGGGGGAGAAGGTTGCTAGTCTGACAATAGATCTGGGGAATCTGGATGAGGAGTATATTATCAACGCTTTAGGAAATGTTCATCTCCAAGATTGCAACATAGTCATCGCGTACAACTCTAGGCATTTGGGTAGAACACCAACTATCCTCCTTAACCATTTCCTCATGAAAGGCCATAGCAATATCTCTCTCTTTGATTATGCCACAGGACAGGGGCTAAGTAACATAATTGATGCGAGTTTTGAAAACCTACTGCACAGAGAGTTTACAAAATCTTAATCCACCGCAATACAATTCCTTCCAACAATATTTCACAATATTAAGATAGTAGGTATTAAGAGAAAGGTTGTGAAAATTGTTATTGCAGACAAAGTTTCAGATTACCTCAAGGATCAACTGACCGGAGCAGGGTTCAATGTCGTCGATGTGTCTATGCAGAAGGACTTGTTACCATCAGAGATCAAGGATGCAGATGGACTCGTTGTGAGGAGTGCCACGACCGTGGATCAGAAATTACTCTCATATGCAGAAAACCTCAAGGTAATAGGAAGACCAGGGGTCGGCTTGGACAATGTGGATGTTGATGAGTGTAAGAAGAGAGGTATCAGTGTATTCAACAGTCCAGAGGCCCCATCTAACAGTGTTGCTGAATTCACAATAGGCTTGATTATCGACTTGGCCAGGGGAATCAGTTTTGCCCACACCGAGATGAAAAAAAAGGAATGGCCAAAGAAAAAATATATTGGCGTAGAACTATCTGGCAAAACTTTGGGAGTGATTGGTACAGGTGCTATTGGATCGATTGTTGTCAAAGCTGCATTGGCCCTAGGTATGAATGTAGTTGGATACGATGTCATTCAGAACAAAGAACTAGAAGGATTAGGTAATTTCAGATACTGTGTGCTGGACAAATTATTTCAGAGTTCAGATTTCATATCATTGCACGTACCACTTATTCCTCCAACAAAGCATATGATAGATGAAGGAGCCTTTGGAAAAATGAAGAAGGGGGTAATGATAATAAATGCCGCAAGAGGTGGGGTGGTCAAGGAAGAGGCTCTGCTAAAGGCAATAAGAAGTGGAATCGTCTCTAGAGCTGCAATCGATGTATTCGAAGCAGAGCCATTACAGAATGAAGAATTACGAAACAATGATAGAGTGATACTTACACCACATATCGGTGCCAATACGAAGGAGGCCCAATTTCGAAACGGGAAAATCATCGCTGAAAAATTGATTAAGTTCTTCAGTACATAGCAACCTTCTTCAGAAAATTCTTATCCAGCTTTCTTAGCTCATTTGTTGACAATTCCCTATCAATTAATAAATGGTTCAGCGACCTCAGAATTCGTTTACCCTCTTCGTGCTGGTCCGTTCTGAAATACTTCTCGGCCATTTTCAGAAGTGGTACTGATACCCCTCCATAACAAACTCCCTCCTGTAGATTAACAATGCATTTGTCCTCTATCAGATCGAGTTCTACGGAATGTTCGGTTAGAGAGGATACTCCATGAAGGTTTTCCACACCACTCAATGACTTGGAATAGACAACTCCATTTACATTTTTTCCGTCAAACATTCCGAGAATGTCTGATAGAGAGATCAGAAAGAGAATAATTTCTAATTGCTCACCGATGATAATAACTTTTCCCCCAGTCAAAATTGTGGAGAGGAGGTACTGTAGTCCCTTAAGAAATCTAATCTGGTATCTCCATTTTGGTACACGACTGGGGTTAATTCGAAAAATACTCTCAATTATGCTATTTACGGTACTTGCCGACTCCTTATGGATTCTATATATTATTCCTCCTTTTAGGCCATTTATTTTTTTTATTAACGAGAAGTAGAGAAATGAACCGTCTGTTGAAACCTTTATTGATCCCAAGGGGGGATCTCCATTTGGAACAAAATTAACAATTGCACTTGTAACACCATCGTCTCTAAAACAATAGTTCTCAAGGACCTCCAATCCTTTTTCTCGAGATATTATGAACTTGACAAATGAAACACCTTCCAAATTACCTTGAGTTATATATGTGTCAACCATCACAATTTATATTTCGATAGAATATATAAAGGACTGATTCAGAACTTACCTAAAACCTCCCTTCCAATCACCAGTCTAAGAATCTCTGATGTCCCTTCGTAGATCGCAGTGATCTTTGAATCCCTCCAGTACCTTTGTGCAGGAAAGTCATTGGAGTATCCAGCACCACCATGCACTTGTACGCACATATCAGCAGCCCTAACAGCCACCTCAGAGGCATAAAGCTTCGCCATTGCTGCCTCCTTCACATACCTCTTCCCTGCATCTTTAAGCATTGCAGCTCTCCAAATAAGCTCTCTAGCTGCATCTAGCTCCACTGCAGCATTGGCAATCATCCACTGTATCCCTTGGAACTTCCCAATTTGACGACCGAAAGCAACCCTCTCTTTAGAGTATTTAATTGCAGACTCTAATGCGGCTTTTCCGATACCCAGAGCTTGAGAAGCTATGCCAATCCTACCTCCATCCAAAGTCTTCATGGCTATTTTGAATCCCTCACCCTCGCTCCCTAGTAAACGATCAATGGGGATTCGACAATTATCAAATGAGAGGGGTGTTGTGGATGAGGCCCTGATTCCTAACTTTTTCTCTGGGGGTCCTATCTCGAATCCAGGGTCACCCTTCTCTACAATAAATGCGGATATTCCATGATGCCCCTTCTCTTTATCAGTAACAGCGAAAACAACGTAGTAGGATGCAGCCCCTCCATTTGTAATCCACATCTTGGATCCATTCAGAACCCATTCATCTCCCTCTTTCTTCGCATATGTTTTCATTGAGGCAGGGTCAGATCCAGCATCAGGTTCTGAAAGTGCAAAAGCACCTAGTTTCTCCGAGATCACAGGTCTTAGGAATTTTTCCTTCTGATCATTGGTTCCAAAGGTCTCAACAGGATAGGCGTAAAGACTATTATTCACACTCATTGTGACCCCAGTTGAGGCACAGGCCTTACTCACCTCCTCCATTGCAAGTGAGTAACTTAACGTATCCAGTCCAGATCCGCCCCAGTCCTCATCAACCATCATCGCCATAAAACCCAGTTCTTGTAGATACTTAACAGACTGCCATGGGAATTCACTTCTCTCATCGTATCCTTGGGCCAAGGGAGCAATTTTTTCTTGAGCAACATCACGTGCAGTTTCCTGAATCAGGAGTTGGTCTTCATTGAGCCTAAATGTCATTACACAGAGTTAAAAGAAGATATTTAGAAAGCTACTGATTATAAATCGGCTCAATCTCAGATGATACGTGGCAACGATTATCCCAATAAAGGAGGTAGAAGAAAGGTACGTTGAAATTTTGGAAATCTTAGAAGAAGGAGGGACGATCCTCTATCCTACAGATACGGTTCCAGGGCTGGGGACATATTCTTCCTCAGAGGCAGGGATAGAAAAAATAAACATGATAAAAAACCGTCCGGTAACCAAGCCTTTGTCATTTTTGTTCAGAGATGTCAAAATGCTAGAGAGCTACTGTGAAATCCCACCTAATTTGAAAGACAACCTCTCCACAATTCTACCAGGACCATTCACATTTATTTTCAAAATACACCAAGGGGTCATCATGAATGGAATCAATAAGGTTGATCAATCGGTCGGGGTCCGGATAATTGAAGTTAAGGGTCTCGAAAAATTATTGACCAATATTTCTGAACCCTTGGCTTCCACTAGTGCAAATTTAAGTAGACAGCTCCCCGCCCAAATATTTTCAGACATCCCAGATTCAATTATAAATAATGTGGAAATTTGTATTACTTGGGAGTACCCCTTAGGCAATCAACCCTCTACTATAATTGATTTTACAAAAACTTCTCCAGTTGTAGTTCGGAGAGGGGAGGGAAATCCAGAGATGATATTGTCAGGTTTCAACCAAGTAGATGAGAAATCAAAGTATTACCCTCCATAGGAGCGAAATTCTCTTTGTTCGCAATTCGAACAGCAAGGATATGATAGCAGATTCGTCCCGGTTCTTTCAAGCAACGATGTATGAAATGAGCACAGCTACAGTAAGTGTGAGTGCTAATATATTTGTCTGTCTTCCCATTGACCAAAAATATTTCAAGATCTGAATCAATCAAGCTAAGCTGAGAAGATGTAAGAAGCTGAAGAGCCTTCTCCATTTCACTTTGCTTCGTTGATGACAAAATGCGGGAGGTGAGATTTGAACTCACGAACCACTAAGGACTGGATCCTCATTCCAGCGCCGTTGACCATGCTGGGCGACCCCCGCTTAAAGGATGTCTAATACTCATTATTTCCAATCATATTTTAACCTCATCGATATGGACTTCGCAAAAGAGACGAATTTGATTGCTATCTTAATCGGATTGGGGATTGTTTAGACAGGGACATACTTGTCTTTTCGCATAATCCTAAGGATAATGAATCCAACTGATGAAAAACTCACAATCCCGAAACCACCAACAAGAACTACACCAATACTTCCATCAGAGGACACTTCCACTGGATAGTCAGTTACATTAAAAATTAAGGTTTCCGTGGAAAATACAACTGCTACCGACGGCACTGTCACCATCTTGGAAAAGGTGTAGTTTCCAATTCGTAAGCCTATGTTGATCTCGGGATCAGGAGTATACAGGACAAGGTCCGTGTATTTGGAATATATCTGAATATCTGGGGTATAGGAAGTATAGACAAACACAGGTAGTTCAATTGAATCATATTCTGAGATCTCAATCCTAATTTTCGTATAGTTTGGGTATCCCTCTATCCCTTGGGCATCCCACTTAATGATCGGATCCAAGACCTTGATGAATATCCTGACACTTGAATTGCCATATCCGGTTTTCGAGAATGTTAAAAGCAAGGTGTTGTTTCCAGATGGGAGGGAGTCGGGAGGGAAAGTGATGTGAGTTTCATTGTAACTGAACTCAAGACCCTTTTCTTCTATAATGATTTGAGGGAAAATCGATACATTTTGTGAAATAACTGTGTATTCAATACTAAAGCTTTGAAATGGATCCATTGAAAATGTCCGTCCCATCGATATTTCAATTGGCAATGAGGGAATGAAAAGGTAGTATATCACCACATAGCCATCTTTGTCGACACCCACAACCTGACTGGATCCATTTGACCACGATACGGGAATGGTGAATGACAATGAATCAGACACAGAAACCTCAACTTTTTCTCCGAGTGGTGAAATTAATAAACCAAATATTACATCAAATTCATTATTGATAGAATATGTCTGATTTTGAGTCCCAGAAAAAGGGATGTTTATAGTAGTGCTATTTAGGTTTCCAGTGAACGAAATAGAAATTTCATTTCCACTGGACGAGTTTAGGTCTATGGTACCATAAATAACACTCCCATCGATATTAGAACGAACATCCATTACAACGGAAGGGAAGAGTAACTCATTCATTGGGTGGAATGAAACGGATGGCAGTACAACAGTCCCAGAGACAGAGACCCCACCGTATCTGAAATCTAAATTCAAATCTGCTGGAATAAGCTCATCCCAAGTTCGTTTATAGATTATTTCAAGTGATGATGATTTAGGTAATGTGATATTAAGACGTGTGTCTTTAGGGAGGGAAAAGCTGGACCCCTTGACAAGCCGATTATCAATTTGAGACAGAGGTAAGTAACGGGATATATCAAGAGAAGCAAAGGAAAATGAGATATTAATACCATTCGGGCGATATGCAAAGATTGTGAGATACTCGATTGTAAGATCACTGTCTGTACCGATATCTGCTTTGATTTGGCTAGAATTGAAGGTATAAGGAAGACCTTTTTCAATATAGAATGTCCTCTCTGTCGATGGAGAATTCGTACTTTCGAAAGTACTTTTTGTGGAATTGCTCAAATCCAGAAGGAAAACGTAGAAAAATTCATATCCGTCAACCCTGAACCGAATTTCCATCTCAAGGAGAGCAAATTCGTCCTCCATATAAGGGAAATTGACACTCGCGAGCTGAAAGGATATTGTATCTCTCGGGTCATTGAAGCTCATATTTAATGACTGGTCGAATCTAGCAAGTACACCACCGGTGAAATTCATACTTAGAGTATTTTGGGAGATATTCATCCCAAAATCACTACTCATATTTGAATATGGCCAAACCCCCGATGAGATATCAATCTGGCTTTGTGAGAGAGATGAATTTTCTATTTCTATTGTAGATGTATAAGGGCGATCACCTATCACAAAACCATCGGAGGTGTTGGTTTCGAGAACATCACCGACCCGGTGTGTTAGGTTGGTCGCAAGTGACGGAGTGGGAAGTAGTTCTACCCCGAGAGGGGCTTTATTTCCTGAATCTCCAACACTGTGAACTAAGTTACTGAGAGGTGTGAAAATTAGTATGACCCCTATAAAGATCACCGTCAATTTGGTCTTCATTGATATTTGTTTAGAAGCTGTTATTTATACTCCTGAAAGTAAGTTTCCAAGAGCTTATCAAACAGGGAGAATAGAAGAGAGATGTGAACATAGTCCTTGATTCAGGTATATTTATGCACCGTAGTTCGATACCACCCGATATTGATGCATCTAGGATTTATATCACGCCCGAGGTTGAAGATGAAATTATCTCTATGACTAGCGAATCAGTCTATACGGTTTTTCGATCTAAATTCAATGTAAGTGTTACGAGTGCCTCACCCTATGCGACCGACTTAATCAAAACAAAGACGAGAACAGTGGGGGAATACAAGCTTTCAACACCAGATATTTCAGTTCTGGCACTAGCGTGGGAGATTTCACAGGAAGAAGAGACCCTCCTTCTCTCTGATGATTACGGGGTACGAAATATTGCAAGAATTATGGGAGTACGATGTAGAGGTGTCAATAAACATAAACATATCAGAGTAAGAAACTACTATTTCATCTGCAAAGCATGTGGTGCGAAAATTAGAGAAGCTGAAGGAGAATGTGATACCTGTGGATCTCAGAGTTTTCTGCGAAGATATTCTTGAGGTCGCGAAAATCTCTTTCTAAAGCTTTAAATTTACCGACCATCGACAGATGCTTGTAATAAACAAGGCTGTGAGCTTTATTATGGTAGACTTAGATAAGAGCATTAGTGTTGCAATAAAATCTGGAGAGACTCAACTCGGAATTAATTCGGCAATTCGTGCGGCAAAAATGGCAACTGCAAAACTTATTGTCATCGCAGCGAACACACCTGAACAAGAAAAAGAAGATCTAAAGTATTACGCAGATCTTTCAGGGATCCCGATTGTTGAATACCCTAAATCTTCTCAGGAGCTAGGGATTATTTGCGGGAGAGCACACCTTACATCTGCTGTTTCCATTATGACACCAGGGGATTCAGATATTCTGGATCTAATTGAATAATCTAGTTTGTATTTAGAACAAACGACGAAACCCTCATGTACGAGACATCACCACTTGAGTCAACTAGACCTATGACGAGTGATTTTTTTGCTCGGTTAGACTCGTCCATCAGTACCTGTAAATCTTTAATCGGGATATTTTGTCCTTCTCTTAATGGATGGATGTAGTGTAGAGCATGGAGATTCTCTTTCTTCTGCCCTCTTCCATAAAGTCTGAAGAACCTTGGGAAACCATGGTTGATTCCAACGATGTATCCTCTAAATCGAAGATCTTTGTAGATAAGATAATAACTCATAAAATCTGGATCTAATCGGGCAAATAACGATGCAATATCGGCAATATCCATAGGAGGGTCCATGCTAATCTTCCCGAGCTCAAGTAAATGAAGAGTTTCGAATGAGGTCAAATTTAACATCCCCCCCTTCATTGGGGTCCCGTATCTGCCAAGATTATAGAGCTTAATTGCATGATTACCAGTTGCAATGCACTGGTTCTCGTCGGTGATGTGGACAGGGATCACAGAATCTCAGTCGAGGAGAGTTTCTTAAACTCAAGGATACAGTAGAATCAATACGGAACTGAGAAATACCGTGGAAATGTCATTGATTTAGAAGATGTCAGATGATATGGCTTATTACTTGAAGAGCTATTTTAGGATAGGCAACCAGCTGATAGTCAGAAAAAAGCCCCCTTATGAGATTGCTCAAAAAATTGTTGACCGGTTTCCTTGGGTTGAGGGAGTATATTTCTATCAAGCAATTCGTGGGGAAGAGCGGGTTCCTCAAATTATACATTTAGCAGGAAAGGATAAACCCGATGTCATGCACAAAGAGAACGGGGTGTTCTATCTGTTCAATATATACCAAACTATGCTGTCACCTGGAAACACCTATCTGCGAAAATTATTAGTTGACATTACATCTCTAAAGGAGAATCTTTTGGACATGTTTGCTGCAGTAGGGAATCTCTCCCTCCAGCCCACATACTATAATAATTGCAATCTTATAGCAGTTGAAAAGAGTTCAAGTACTTTCAAGTCTCTACAAAAAACAATGAAGTTTAATGGGATTCTTCCTAAAAAACTCGTTAACATTGATTCGAGGCGTCTTCAATTGAAAAATTGGGCAGACACCGTCTTCTTGGGATATCATAATTTAGATTTCAAACATGTTCAAACAGCAGTAAAAGCCGCAAAGTCATATGCAAAGCTCCACTTTCACCCAATTGCCAAAAAGGGGGCAGAGCAGGACTGGATTGACATTTACTCAAGGTGGATATCGTCTTGTGGAGCCACTTCAGAAGTTGACGACGTTTTTCATGTGAAAAAGTTCTCACCTGGACAGAGTCACTACTTAATCGTCATATCGATTCGAAAATAAAGTCTAATTAGCTACAATTCTAGCCAATGCAACAGATATCTGAATATCAGGGGAAGCACCTTCAGTAAGTCGGTAGTCAATTTCAGCAAGAAGCTCCATGATCTCCATTTTCTTAATATCGGAGAAATTCATCTTAGGAGTAAGGTTATACAGTTCACGGACGATATCTTCACCAGGCACTCCCTTGACATATATTTGATCAAGCAACTTCTTCCTCGCTTGTTCAAAGTCTGTCTTGGCAAGGTCGACTACCTCTCTGACTTCCTTTGGATCAATACCACCTGTGGTCTCATAGATTGCCTTTGCAGTGACATTGCTACTAAGACTTGATGCCGCTTGGAGCACATTGATTGCTTTCCGCATATCCCCCTTACTGACGTTTAACAGAGTCTCTATCCCTTCAGGAGTGATGGTCACCTTTTCCTTTTTTGCAATAAACAAAATCTGTTGTTTAATTTCGGAGTTAGGTAAAGGGCTAAATCTAAAATATGCACATCGTGATTGAATAGGCTCGATTATTCTACCGGGATAATTGCAGAGGAGCACGAAGCGAGAAGTCTCAACATATCTCTCCATTGTCCGTCTTAATGCCTGCTGAGCTGCTGCGGTTAGGGCGTCTGCCTCATCAAGGATAATGATCTTAAAAGGTGCATTTCCTGATGGGACTGTCATTGCAAACTCTTTCACCTGATTTCGAATGGTATCAATCCCCCGGTCATCTGAGGCATTCAGCTCCAGAAGATTCTCATTCAGACTTCCATTGGTATAGATTTCTGCGGCTAGAGCCAGAACAGCGGTTGTCTTCCCCGTACCAGGAGGACCTGCAAAAAGGAGGTGGGGGAGCGATCCTGACTGGACAAAACCCATTAGTTTATTCTTTATCTCGTCCTGCCCTATAATCTCGCTGATGCGGTGTGGCCGATATTTTTCAACCCACATCTTATCCATGACACTCATCAAATTTCACCTTTTTCTTGGAAATTTATCTCTTTCCTTTCAGAGGGAATGATTACCCAATCGCGAAAACCTCATAGCTACTCTTCCATTCTTTGAGAAAAACCTTTATCCTCCTACCGGCTTCTGAGTCCAAGTTGTAGGATATTATCCGTATCCTGCCAAAGCGCTTTTCTTGGAGAATTCCTAGGTCTATCATCTCAGAGATATGATCATTCATTTTAGAGTGGTTTATCCCAGTTCCACGAGAGAGCGCAGTGATGTTTAGTTCGTTGCTGTTTGCGAGAAGAAGAAGTAAGCGAACTTTTCCAACGCTACCAAATACCTCTTGGAGATCTGGCAAAGAGTTTACTACTATTTGGTTTTCTACCTCTACAATTTCCGCAGTCGTGGTACCACCTCCTTCTCAAGGTCACTAAGGCTAAGATCAAGGATTGATATGTACTTTGTATTTCCTCGTTGTCCGACGCTCGATCGCTCCATCGATATTACACCAATTATTTCTAATTCTTGGAGATACTCCCAGAACTGTGTATGTTTTCGGGGTTGTTCCCCAAATTCCTCTGCTATGATTGCGTACTCCTTCTCAGCAGTACCTGTGGTGATATACGCCTTCTTTGTTCGACGAAGCATCCTACTAATAGCAAGGAGGAGCATCAGTTTGTGGGGATGAAGATCAGTAATCACATCCTTTAAGAGAGAAGGATCGACATTTGCCTTCGCGCTACGGACGTGTTCAGGATATACAATTGAGCTCCCCTCAATATTAGCCCTTTTCCCAGCAATATAGAGGAGTTCTATAGCGTGCCTAGCATCACCTCCTCGTTTCTCAGCAATATCTGCAATAAGTTGAATACTGTCTTCAGTGATTGAGCCAGGGACAAAGCAATCGTTCACACGGTCTTGGACAATAATACGTAGCTCGTGATTAGTATACGCAGGAATTTCAATAATGGGGGCAGTAAGGCTACTGGCAGTACTTTTATCCAAGTAGGAGAGAAAGTTCGAGCTTCGTGCAATAAGGATAAGTCCAATGTTATGGCTATAGGACTGCCTGTCGTC
>JALWRB010000276.1 GCA_027077875.1 Candidatus Heimdallarchaeota archaeon | reverse complement strand
TAGAGAGCCCTCTGAGCGCGCCGAAGAACCTGAGGTTCTCGACCGGGTTCAGACGAGCGTACATAGACCGCTCGGTGTCCTGCCCCACGTATCCCATGATCTGTCTGACAGAGTTGGCGTCTCTCTCAACGTCCAGTCCCATGACCGTCACCTCCCCGGAGTCCATCCTCAGCAGAGTGGTGATGATCTTGATCAGCGTGGTCTTCCCCGCTCCATTGGGGCCGAGGAGCCCGTGGATCTCCCCCCTTTTGACGTTGAGCACCGCTCCGTCCAACGCGGTCTTCAACCCGTACCGCTTGACGACATCAACTGCATTAATCACATTCATCCAATCTAAAACTCTGTGCCGGTCTATATATCGCATCCTCAACACGAGGGGTGAAGAGTTGCACCTCAGGGTTAATCGAGTGGTTGCTCGGATCCGGTTGAAACGATCTTTCTATCTCTCCAACTGATCTACACCGCCACGTGGATGATCGAGAGTGCACGTTCACCCCAAGGGTAACTCTCCCAGCAACAAGCGGTAGAAACTTTGCTTTCAGTACTCCAATCAGGGATATTTGCCAAAGATTATAACCAATTCCTACGTATATGGTCTCATTGAAGCTCGTCCACTACTACCACCTGTTCCGCGAAACCGAGATAGACCTGCGTGAGTTCGCAAGAGGTGAACTGGCCATCGTGCTCCCGGAACAGGTTGCAGTCGTTCACAAGGATGTGGACGAGGGACGTCAGCTGCTGGAACAGCTCTCCAAGGATTTTGGGAAGAAGATCGGACATCTGGTGATCATGAAGCGGTTCTCTCCAATGGACACTGCAGTCACCACCCCAATGGACATCACCCCGATTGATATCGCATCAGTGGACATCTCCCCGATGGATACCTCCTCCACTTCAGAGGCCTCTCGAAACCCCGCGGTCAAGGAGGATGTGGTTGATCCACGGAACCAGATGGTGAAGGACGGGAAGGATGTAAACCCCGACACCATCATACCCGACCCGAAGGTACACTACTACGACGTTGAGAGGTACCAACTCGTGGGTCCAGAACCCCAGAAGTACAAGGGTCTCAAGCGGTTGACAAAGCTCTTCTCCAAGGAGCACCGACGGCTCCTATCCGTGAGATTCGCCCGGTACGGAATTGCCAGGTCGAACGGCTTCAACCTGCGGCTGATAGCGGAACTGGTAGAGAGGGATATGGGCTCGATCGGGGAGTACACGAAGGGCTTTAACAGTGCCGAGGAGCTCAGCGGACACCTCCGGAGGATCTACATCTCAGACATCGAGACACAGAAACCCACGGTAGGGAAGGACATCGAGGTGCTGGCAGTAGCTGCGGAGGATCCGATGGACGAGAAGGCAATCTTCCTCAAGACCATGAAAGAGAAGCCCAAGACCTTCAGGAAATACTTCTCACGATCCAAACATGTCCGCGAGATCGACCTCAAGGGGATGGTCAGGAAACTGATCGGCAAAAAAGGGAACGGCTCCAAACCCCCGAACTCGGTCGCAGGCTCGAAGGCTACACCTACAAACATATCTGTGAACACGTCTGTGAACACGACGGTGAACACACCTGCGAACTCACAAGTGGATCCGATGGTGGACACGCCAGACCCGAAAGCGAACACACCCGCGAACGCGACGGTGAACCCAAAAGATAACACGTCTGCGAGCAGGACAGTGGACACTACGGTGGGCTCGGAAGATGGTACCAGTGGGCACTCGCGCGCGGAAGGTACTGGCAGAACTGGAGACACAAACGGGAACAAAGCACCCATTGCCGGAGTTGAGAGCGAATCGAACACCGACAACGAGCAGGTCATCTTCGCGACCACCTCGATGCTGCAACTCAGGGACTTCAAGTACAGGTCAAACCTCTCTATGCGGACCGGAAAGCTCGTCGTCACCGACCGGAGGATCGTAACCTACCGTCGGAGATTCAGCCTCTTCCCCTCCCTCCCGTTCTTCGCATTCGTCCGACCAAACAACCGGATGGTGGCTCTCTTCTCCCAGATCGGCAGCCGAATCAAGATCGTGATGCCCGCGATCAAGGCGTTCCTCAAGACCTTCGGCGCTGTCATCCTCGGTTTCCTCGCTGTCTTCTGGCAGACCCTGAGACCTCTGATCGACAGCATCGACCTCCCGCAGCTACCCAGTATCCCGGGAATAACCGTGACCCTCTCCGTCGCTTTCAACTTCGCCCTCGAGAACCCCACGCTGCTCGCCACCGTCATCGGTGTGATCGGCAGCCTAGGGCCCGCTCTCTACCAGATTTTCAGAATCGCATTCCTCAGGTCAAGGGCGGTCACCGTCGTCACCCCGCAGATGGTGCTGGGACTCGGCACGGTCGACCAGTTCCGCAGGGGAAAGGACAAGTCCGCAGCCCTCGTGCTCAGACCCATGGGGACCTCCAAGCTCCCGAGATCCGAGTTCGGGTTCAAGATCGTGCCGAGGAGCAACCCACCCGTTCCAGAAGCAGTCGGTCTCGACGCCATGCACATCGCCCTGCTCGGAATGCTCGGGGTCGCAAAATGGTTCCGCAAACCAGAAGCAATGAGCCAGGAACAGGTTGCGCAGATTCCCCTGAATGAATAAGCAAGGATGATCTAGCGAGACCCTCTGTCAGACGCTCTCTGCCTTTGTCAAACTACGTTGTGGACCTATTCAGCGTAGATATGGATGATAGCACGGGCCTACCAGTTGGCCATGGAGGAAGATTTAGTGACCACGTCGCAAGGGTCTGTCCGTAGGGGATCCACCGCTGTACCGCAGTTTCGATAACCCCTCACAGAATCATATCTGGGGTATTTTCCACGTGATATCCGTTCGTGTCAGGGGCGATGTGGTAGCGAGAAATTGCATTACTATAAAGAATTATTCTATTCGATTAGATAATTTATCATATTGATTATATGGCATGTAAGACTATTTGTAAATTGGGTAATTAATCAATAGAAAATTTAGTATAGGAATCAAGACTAGAGGCGATTTCTTCGAAATCTGTCGTATTCTAGTGAAATTGTCCTACCATATTAACAAAATCGTTCTCACAGTATGAGAAAATTAGCTTTGAGGTCATATGGATAGCTGATTCTCGATGTACGATAAAATACATGCGGGCCGAAAAAAGTATTTTGTTAATACTATATGTACGAGTGGTTGCCGTGTGAAAACCAAATTAAAACATCTGTAATGTGATTATAAAATATTCGCCTCGTCAGTGGTCATATCCATATTTACGATCACGCGAGCCAAACTTTTTATTGTCCGAATATCATACTTAATTCGTACCGGACTTCACCTACCCCCCGGGGAAGGAAGTCGGGAACGTTGGGAACCCCAGGATCAACTGATCCACAAGGAGGATCTCCCAATCCCCCAACATTAGGAGAGAAACAAAAACATGAGCGAAGAAGTAACAGGAAGACCCCTTGTCATCGACAACGGGACAGGACTGTCAAAGAACGGATTTGCTGGAGAGGACCAACCAAGGTCTGTATTCCCCACGCTGATCGGATACCCCAAGTACCAGTCTATCATGACTGACGTAGACCACTATGTGCGAGAGTACTACATCGGTGACGAGGCACTAAACCTCAGAGGTGTGCTCAAACTCACATACCCAATCGAGCACGGGTCAGTAGATGACTGGACCGCTATGGAGAAGATATGGAGCTTCACATTCTTCAACGACCTCAGGGTAAACCCAGCAGAGCACCCTGTACTCCTCACAGAGCCCCCACTCAACGCAAGGACAAACAGGGAGAAGATGGCAGAACTCATGTTCGAGACATTCAACGTCCCAGCTATCTACATCTCAATGCAGGCAGTGCTCTCACTCTACGCATCTGGAAGAACAACCGGTATCGTCGTCGACTCTGGTGACGGTGTGACTCACGTCGTGCCAGTATACGAGGGATTCGCAATCACTCACGCAATCTCAAGGATCGACATCGGTGGACGTGACATCACAGACTACCTCAGAAGACTCCTCAGGCAGAGAGGATACTCACTGACATCCTCAGCTGAAAGAGAAATCGTCAGGGACATCAAGGAGAGACTCTGCTACGTAGCACTCGACCCACAGAAGGAACTACAACTCGCAGACAAGGTCTCAGGAATGGAGAAGAGCTACGTCATGCCAGACGGTGACACCATCACTGTAGGACAGGAGAGATTCATGGCACCCGAACTGTTCTTCAACCCAGGAGCTATGGGATCAGAGGACAACTCAATACACGAGCTGATCGCCTCAGCAATCAGCGACTGTGACGTCGACATCAGACCACACCTCTACAGCAACATCGTCCTGTCAGGTGGATCAACAATGTTCCCAGGACTCAAGGAGAGACTCCACAAGGAACTCACAGCAATGGTACCACCAGGTGTCGAGATCAAGATCGTTGCACCACCAGAGAGAAGATACTCAGTATGGATCGGCGGTTCAATCCTCGCTTCACTAAAGACATTCAGTAAGATGTGGGTAACAAGAAAAGAATATAATGACGCAGGCCCCAAGTCGGTCTACAGGTGTATCTGAGCTTCCTAAATAGATTTTTAAACACAATTCACATCTAATTTTCCAGTAATCACGGTTTTTTCTATACAGATGTTAGGTCATTGGAAATTATTAGCACAATGGTTACTTCATCACTGTCATCGTGAATAGGGTACGTATCTATACATGGTAAATAATCATCAGCATCATTGATGGAAGGCTACACGTTGAGGAATACACTGGATCCCCTGATCGTACTATCATAGACCCAAACAATGCTGAAAACCTCGCTGTATCAGATA
>JALWRB010000275.1 GCA_027077875.1 Candidatus Heimdallarchaeota archaeon | reverse complement strand
TTGTACCAGCTTTGCAGATCCTGCGAGAGTTCCTCGAAGATTATCGGGGTGGACAAGAGTGAGGATTTCGACATCGTGTTCTGACCTCCTTCACAACCTCTCGAAGAGTTGGAAAGCCGCCCCGAACGATCGCTCTACAGCATAGACGACCTCACCGTAGTTGAACAACTCGAGGTAGTACCGCTCGGGGAACGAAGAGATCCACTCCTCCACGATGTTGCGGAAATCGTTGCCACTTCCCTTGATGATGAGGAAGAATCCCGGGAAGCCCACCCTCTTCACGGTGGACCGGTCGTCCTCCTCGATTGTGTAAGATACGGGCTTGGAAATGGAGGGATTTTCGTATGGCGATGCGTAAAAGCACAGCTGCCCGAATTCAAGCTTGACATACTTAAACGGAGAGGTTTTCTTCTTCTCGATTCCTAATTGCTTCCTGATCTTAGACCATACCTCTGAGAACTGGTGCTTCCTGTCTATCCCCACGAGGACCCTGTGAGTGCGGTGCAGCCAGATAGCTTCTCCGTATGGAACGGGGAGGGTCCCAAGGGTGAACAACGTACTCTCTGGCCTTCTGAATCCTGGAATTGTATACTTCTCTCCTGAATCTATAAGTTTTGAGCTCACCGATGCAAGGGCCAGCGCGACTGGATCAGAGTACTGATTGTTTTCATAATAGACATTGGGAAACGTCGTCCTCAGGGTCATCGAGTTAAGAATGACCTTCACAATAAGCTCCTTGTACTTCTTGTACAAATCCTTGGCCTCTTGGAGTGTGGGGTAGTTGTTCGAGCTGTCGTAAGGCTGTCCCGTGAACATCCGCTCGTTGATCCTGAAGTCTGTGAATGTCCGTTCATCGAAGAGCTTGTTAATATGGTAGTGGATCGCCCATATCAGGTTGGACGGGGAGCTAGGCAGTTGGTATTGAGGGAAGCTCTGCTCGAGCTTCTTTAGATCGCTCTCGAAGTCTCGTATCCCTCTGTACCTGTCCTTGAAGACCGATCTCGCAACCGAGATCCACATCTCCCTTACCCTCTCGGAGGGGATGATGATGACCTTTCCGACCTGATCCCCGTATCTTCCCACCCTTCCGATCCTCTGGATGAGATTGATGGAGGGGCAGGTTTCGGTTATCAGCAGGTCGAAGTGATCGCTCACACCAGCTTCGGCGCTGCTGGTTGCCACTGCGACAAGCTTCTTGGTATTGCACGACGAGATGCCGTTGTACTCATTCCACCCGTTGAATACTCGGAAGATGGTGGCTTTTAATCCCAGCTTCTTGTTCGACTCCTGTAGACTGAAGGCGAGTTTGAACGCACGCCTCCTCGAATTAAGGATGACAAGGATGCGGTCGTTGGAACTCAGACTGTCTGCAATGAGTTGTTTAAGCTGTTTGTCATACTCCTCTGGACCTCCCTCTCTCTCCACCAATTTGATTTCTAGATCACTGTGCCTTCCAACCCCGCTGATCACCCCTGTCCCCTTGACCATTCCATTGGTTATCAGGACGTCACATAGGTAGTCAGGAGGTGTCGCAGTGAAGAAGCTGTGGGGGACGTAGCTCGGTTCCCCCATGATTTCGAGCAGGATCTGCTCACGCCTTAGGTTGAGCACGACATTTTGCAAGGCGAAGGGATGCATAAGGTGGATCTCATCGAAGACCTTGGGTATTGACAGCTGCTGGTAGAAGAACTCGGGTTTGAAGTACTTGTTCTTCTTGGAAGGATAGTGGAGGTAGTTCCACTTGTCAATCGTGCCCACAAGTCCCAGATTGGGGACGAATCCGTCCTTTGCCAGAGACCCGAACTCCCATATGAGCTTCTTCTTCTTGCTCCCCTTGAGCACACCCACTCCGGTGTTTCCCAGCTCGTCATAAAGATTCCTGAACCTCTCTTTGAGCAACCGCTCATGCTGTCCCAGAAGGGCATAGGTCGGGTAGAGCGACAAGAAGACTCCTCTGCACTGGTCCGCGAAGTTCTTCATTCGGTTGATGTACCCTAATTGGAAGATGTCTCTCTTCCCTCCCCCTGTGCCTATGGTGCATATCACCCCCTCGTTGTTTGCGATCTTCCTGATGCCCTCGAGTTGGTGGATGTAGAAATCGTGCTGGACATCCGAGACAAGCTCTTTACCGTCTGGGGTGGACTCTGGGAACTCCGCGTCGACAGAGATAGTCATGACCTCCCTCAGAACACTACACCTCCCTTCACATCTGTGTCGACTCTGAATGTGACCGTGATGTCCTCGATCCCCTTGACGAATTCGGGTTTGAAGTAGCCGAACACACTTCCAAAGATGTGGTTCTTCGTCATGATGTCCTCTTTCAGCACGATGGATTTCTCCTCTCCTGTCTCATGTTCTTCGATCGACGCAGAGAGGTGATCTGCCAGAACCAGCATCATTCTCTCGTTTCTCAGGCTAAGTCCGTCCTCAATCTTATGGGGATGATGGTTGTTTATGGCCCATTTTGCGAGGATGTCATTTCGCTCAATAGGGACGTTGTTTGCTTTCAAGAACTTGACCTCGTTCATGTGCATGGTACTGTCGAAAAGTGAGGAGTTAGCATGATCCCTGTAATTGGTGAAGTCCAATGGGTGGGTTCGTTCAAGGAACCACTTCTGCCACTTTGGGTTCCTCTTGCCATCGTCGTGGTGAAGAGCTGCGTAGACGAACTCCCCGATCTCCATACTATTGTCCCATGAGCGTATCCCGGATAAGTTAGCAATATTGTAGTAGGAGATGGCCGTCAGGAGACAATGCGACGAGAGAAATGTATGGGGTCTCCCATAGGGTGTCTTGTCGAGAATCTTGACGGTGTATGACCGGGAGACTTGACCGTTGCTGAAGCAGAGGTGGACGTCCCGGTCCATTTCACATCACCCTGGCATATACTTTTCCTAGCCCGTATGTCCTTCCATGACCGATCCCTACGAAGTTAGAGAGCTTGACGAGGTTGAATAATTGGCATGGGATCTTACCTTTGAAGAAGAATCTTCCCTTGTGTCCCTTCTTGATCAATTTTCTCTCCCCCTTGTAATACGGGAACCGTATGTGCCTGACCCTGCTCTGACTGGGATCTAGTTTCACTTTGTTGCTGAGTGACAGGAGGTCTTTCCGGCTAACCTCGTCCTCAGGGTGGATATGGTTGTACGCGATCCTTGATGTCTCGAGGACGTTTTCGAGCTTCACCTCTCCGATATCAAGGAGCTTACCAAATCCTTCCTCATCCGGAATGAAATACGGAGACTTCAGTGAGAGATCCATGGTATGTCCACCAGCGTTCGAGGTGAAGAATTGTGGTCCCTTGTACATCGTCGAGATCTTGGAGACCTTGAACGCGCAGCTACCGATACGAAGAGAACCCCTGTTGAGTTTTCTCCAGCGTTTAGCAGCTATTCCGATAAGATCCTCGTTGTAGAACACCACGTCAAAGAAGCCGGAATGGAAGGGTTGGAGCTGGTAGGCGTGGTTCTCTATCGGGACGCTCGGGGGTAGTGAGATAGGCCAGACGGAGAACGGTTTATAGTCCGTCGTGTCATGCAGTCTTCTGCCCTCCTCCCCCATTGTGTCGAAGACAATTTTCTGCAAGAACTGACCGTGGGTCATCGGGAGCTTACACCTCTCGTAAGGTCTGACAAAGACACGGATGCTTAATAGTATATTTTTCATTATATAATCACCATATCGGTTTTTATCCCGTTCTCCTCCCCAAATTGCGTTCTGAAGAACGGGTCGTACGGGATGCACTTCTCACCGATCTTGAAGGCATCACCGGTATACTGTCCGTTGACGACCATGTAGCGGTTGGTCGTCTCAACCACCTCTTTGATCTCAAGGCCCTCTGGGATCAAGGACTTTGGATACTGAGAGGTCACAACTGGGCATTTCTCCACCCTCTCAACGTCGATCTCATTGAAGTCGCCGAGAAAGACCGAAACCTCGCTGGTATTTGCAAACGTCCCAATCGAGAAGAGCTTGGAGAACCTCGATCTGACCTTCTCTACATCCTCTTCGCGGCAGATGAGAACCCCATTCATCTCCGTTCCAGGATTGATGTACTCTACGGTCCCATAGTTCGGTATGGGGTCATTGGAACCGCGGTACATAATCGCTACCTCGCCGGACGGTGTGTGGTTGGACACGTAGTTATCCCACGCGTAGAAGTAGAGATTGAGGTCATCGAGGATATAGTCAGACAAGGGCTTGTCTTTGATTTTCAGCTTACCAACAAGCTTTTGTTCATCTTTTGACAGCGAGGGGAGTCTCTGGAACGCTTCCTCTTCTATCTTCCAAAGTCCAGGTAATGATCCTTCCGTGAACTCGGGGTGGAGTACCTTGTAGATCGCACTGATGTCGATGTCTCTCGATGCAAGAGTCGGTGGACATTCCACTTCGAGGATATGGAAGATTGCTTTTCTGCACTTCTCCATATACTCTTTGGGCTTATCATGGGTTCTACCCCAGTCAACTGTTCCCCTCTCTCCATTCTTCTTGATCTTGAAGACATCTTTTTCGTCTATGAACCCAGCGTCGATGGCGTCGAAGAGTATTCTCTTGAGATTTACGCTCAATTTGGTATTGATGTTCGTAGTACCTTTTGATCCAAATATGGCACTGTTGAGCACCCCGCTCATTGGATCAATGAGGTTGTAGACCCTCGTGCTGATCTCACTCCCATTTCGTAGCTGATCCTCAGGGTATGTCGCAGGTGAGACAAAGAACCCCTCTACGGGCCACTTGTACTCACTCATATACTCAATGTCGTACAGGAGCTTGTGGTCTCTCGACCCGTAGAGGATCGTTGATGAG
>JALWRB010000274.1 GCA_027077875.1 Candidatus Heimdallarchaeota archaeon | reverse complement strand
TAACTGGTTTCCACTCCGTGACCACTCAACCAGCAGCAGGTGCAGCAGGGGAGTTTGCTGGTGTGATGGCAATCAGGGCGTACCACCTAGCCAATGGAGATACTAAGAGAAGATCAATAATCATCCCCGACTCTGCTCATGGTACCAACCCTGCCAGTGCAGCTATGGCTGGATTTGAGGTGATAGAGATCCCCTCAAATGAACATGGTGAGGTCGATCTTGAGGCATTGGAGAGTGTTCTGGACGATACAGTAGCTGGATTCATGCTGACCAATCCTAACACTCTGGGTATCTTCGAGAGCAATATCAAGAAGATCACGGATATGGTCCACAGTGTCGGTGGTCTTTGCTACATGGACGGTGCAAACTTTAACGGGATTATGGGTATGGTTCTCCCGGCTCAGATGGGTTTTGATGTCATGCACATGAATCTGCACAAGACATTCACTGGACCCCATGGAGGTGGAGGGCCTGGTAGTGGTCCCATAGGTGTTGTGGAAAAGCTGGCCAAGTTCCTGCCTGCACCTCTGGCCGCCTACGACGAAAAAACCAAGAAGTACTACTGGGACTACTCGCATAAGGACACCTCCTTTGGGAGGCTTCACGGATACAACGGGAACTTTGGAATAAATCTCAGAGCGCTTGCCTACATCTACAGGAATGGTGGAGAGGGACTGAGAAAAGCATGTGAGTCCGCGGTACTCAATGCTAACTATCTCCTCCATAAAGTCAAGGAGATCCGGGGTCTAGCTGTTCCTCGCCTTGGTGAAAGACCGTGCAAGCATGAATTTGTAGCGTCAGCAGCACCCATGACAATAGACACGCATGTGACTGCCCTTGACATTGCTAAAGCCATGTTAGATTACGGTGTGCACTCCCCCACCGTCTACTTCCCCTTGATTGTTAAAGAGGCTCTCATGATCGAGCCTACCGAAGCTGAGACATTACAGGATCTCGATCTAATCTACGCTATTCTACAGAAGATATCAGATGAGGCCTATTCTAACGCGGAGCTAGTCACAAATTCTCCACTTACTACTGCTTTTGGAAGAGTTGACGAAGCCTCACTGGCCAGAAAACCAGTTTTAAGTACAAAGATGATGGAAGATTAGGTTCTTCTCTTTCTTATTAATTGATATGCAAGAAGTATGACCCCCAGTATTCCTACTGGAAGTACCAAAGGTGTCTTTTCTGATGTGGACGATTCATCTGTTATAGACTCGGACGATGTAATAACTTCTGAAGTTGAGATGTAGCTGACATCCTGTCTTTTCAGTGTGTCCTTGTGAGAGAATGTCATGACGTCATTCACTCCCTGATCTATAACTAGTACATTGATGAAATATGATTGAGTCCCCGCGAGTGGAACTGTGAAGACTTTCTGGACTGAAGTCTCATCCATCGAAAAGTCGAACTGAAACTCTTTGAGGGTGGAGTTATCTGTGTACTGGACCCGAACTATAGCTCCCGAAACAGTCTTGTCAAGATCTCTGATCGTGAGCTCGACCTTTACCTCCGAGTCCACCGAGAAGTCGTACAGGTAGTCTGGTACAGTCGGGAAGTTACCGAGAGCGGTATTAATGGCCCAGAACACATCATCTACATGCTTGACTTCATATCCTCCGAAATCGGATCCGTAGCCGTAGAAGGTAACAGGAGTATTCGTGTGTCCAGTGGTTGACCACGAGGCATTGATGCTGGATATCCTATCAACCCTTAGAGCATTCTTTGAGTCCCTGTCCATTGAATCCGAGGGGAGGGTAGAATTCAAGCCTGAGTAGTCATGTACCTGCAGTCCCCCTGTCTCATGATCTGCTGCTACTACGACAATAGTATTCCCATCATTTTTGGCATAGTCGAGAACGGCTCTCACCGCTTTTTCGAACATTATTGTCTCCATGGCATTCTTTATCGTCTTGTCAAGTGCTGTCTCGGGAGTATTGAAGAGCCTATGACCTGCGTGATCTATCCTCCCTCCTTCGATCATCAAGAAGAAGGGCGAATCCTTCCGGTCAAGCACACCGACAGCAGAAGACGCCATCTCAACTATTGATGGTTCGACCTCTGGATTCCGGTCAAGCTCAAAGGGCATGTTGGGGACATCCGTTCCCTCACTCTTGAACACACCGAAGAGTCGGTCTGCAGTTCCTGTAAGATCTAGGAGTTCGTCCCTGTTTACGGCAACCTCGAAGCCATTCTTTGATCCTATGTCCCTAGCGAACGATATATCTCCTGAATTAAGATAGGAAGCATTCAGTCCTCCTCCCATGTAAACATCCAACTTGCTCTTGATGAGTTCATCAAAGATATCTTGTGCATGGCTCCTCTTGTCGTCATGGCTGGCAAAGACTGCTGGAGTCGCATGAGCTACCTCGGTGGTGGTGACGATACCTGTGGCGTATCCGAAATCATCCCTGAGGTACTCCAGAATAGTCTTGTAGTTATGGGTGGCATCCTTGTCCATGGAAATCCGGGAATTCGTCGTCAACTGCCCCGTTGCAATTGCAGTCCCAGCTGCTGCACTGTCTGTCAACTGAGCATCGATATTTGTGGTGTTATACTTGAATTTAACAGGAAAGTCGGTGTCCATTATGGTAAGTTTCTCGCTACCGTACTCGACAAGGCTTGCCAGTTTTACCTCCTCAGGACCCATCCCATCCCCAATCATCAGGATGACGTTGGGCATCTCCTCAAGTGTCTTATCTTGCCGTATCGAAACTTCTGGAGGAATCGATGCCGATCCAGACACAATCAATAGTATCATTACGACCACAATATGGTAATATTTCATGAAACTGTCTGGGTCGAAGAAGTATAAACGCCTTTTTCTCGGGGAATATCTTTTATAACTTAGGTTCTCAGACTAGAAGGACAATATCTATATGAAGATTTCCTGAAGGCTGTAGATTGTCCCAGAACTGTATTCTGCAAGAAGTAACTCCCCATTATGCCTGACCCCAAAAGTAGATAGAAAGAAATTTTCCTGATTCAGAATTAATCCAAAATCCGTCTTTTCTCCGTTCTCGTATTTGAGTGCCCAGATATTACCGGAAGCATAATCTCCAAAGATGTAGTAACCCTCCAAAGTAGGAATACTCGAGCTGTAATAGACATAACCTCCTGTGATGGATATACCTTCTGAGTGGTTGTACTCATGTATCGGGTCAATGTAGTCCCCCTCGCAAGGATCGAGGGCGAAGCAGTGATTTCCTTCTTTTGAGTTCCATCCGAAATTGCCACCTTTTACGACTAAGTTGATCTCTTCCCATTTGTTCTGACCGACATCTGCCACCCAGAGGTCCCCTGTTTTCATATCAAAACTCATCCGCCATGGATTCCTAAAACCATACGCCCATATTTCTTCCCTAAACCCTTGGGTATTTCCAGCATACGGGTTGTCCGATGGGATAGCATAGGGACTCCCACTGTCCACATCAATCCTCAGGATTGATCCCAGCAGTGTGGTTCTGTCCTGTCCATTATTCCCAGGGTCATTCGCAAGGCCTCCGTCACCCAGCGTAATATAGAGATACCCGTCAGGACCGAAGGCGATTTGACCAGCATTGTGGTTTGCGTACGGTTGCTCCACTTCCAATATTATTACCTCACTGTCAGGATCTGTGATGTACTCGTTAACAGAGAATCGTGAGATCACTGTTCTCCGAGGATTCTCTGCGGTGTAGTCCACAAATATGTACCCACTCCTTGAGAAATCGGGATGTATGGCCATTCCCAGTAGTCCCATCTCACCTCCTGATGCCACTCTGTCTGTAATATCGAGGGAGACAACTGGTACCGATTCGTACTCCGCTGCATTCGGTATGACCATGATTCTCCCTGCTTGCTCGACAACGAATAGCTGGGGAGATGCATCAGGTGGGCTCTGGATATCCACGGGGGATGAGAAATTATACTCGTACTCCTTGGCTAGAGTGATCAGTCCGAAGTCCTGTGGACCATCCCCAGTATACTGGATGTTCAGTAGAGGGAGTAGGAAAATTGCGGTGCTAAGGAGTACCGCTAGTACGACCACAATTACAATCTTTGGTCCATTTGAAACAGTTGGCATTATCCCTATTTTACTCATGAAAATAAGAATGTTACACTACCGCGAAATTTCGAGAGATAAAAAGAAGATCAATTAATGGGTAGGTTCAATTATAATCCATGACAGTGACACTTCTCAACGAAGAAGAGCAAAAGATCGCAATGAATATTGCTTGGAGCACAATCAGAGCTGCAGTCACTAGAACCTCCTATTCTGTCAATGTCACCGAACTTCCACCTGTATTTCAGCGTGAATCTGGAGCATTTGTTACTGCGTATACTACCGCACGAGGGAAAGAGGAGCTAAGGGGTTGTATCGGAGTTCCACAGCCAGTGATGGCATTAGGTGAGGCAATCGCAAAAGCAGCTCGTGATACCGTTACATCCGATCCCCGTTTTCCAAGGGTCACTCCAGATGAGCTTGATTCCCTTGTGATAGAAGTAGAGGTATTAAGTCCATTCCAAGAGATCAAGTACAGTTCCTTAGATGATCTTTACCGCCAGATCACTGTCGGGGAGGATGGTTTGGTGATCTACACACAGTCCAGTTCTGGACTGCTTTTACCACCTGTACCAGTAAAGTACGGATGGGATGCGAAGGAGTTTGTCTCAGCCCTATGTAGGAAAGCGTGGGTGTCCGAGGACGTAGTCATGGATGATAAGACAGTAATTATGAAATTCCAAGCACAGGTTATTCGCTAGATGATTTTCCTTACAATGGTGTCCGAGTATGAGATGTACACCTTGATATAGCCCTTTAGCTCTTTGTCCAACTCTGGGTCTCCTGTATCTACATACAGCTCGGGTAGTCCCTGCATCTTCTCAGGAGTTGCTAGGACTCTTATATTCTTCTTCCCTACCTTCCTGATAACCCGGGGTGTGAGCTGTTTGTTACCCCTGCCGAAGATATGTCCTTGTCTTCCGATTGGGGTGATCCAAATCTCATCGAGGGAAATTTTCTCGAGTTCACTCGCTGTAGCATCCTCAAGTATCCGCTCTCCATGATCGTAGACATCAACCCCAAGTAATGTCTTTGGTAGCTCTAAGTGGGTGAAGATTGAGTGGGTTGTCCCACCTGGTCCAACTGCGATTAGACCGTCGAGCCAATTGTTATCGAGGATTCGCTCCGCAATCATCTCCAAAACTCGCTGATCGGATACCCCTCCCCATCCTTCCTTGCTCTTCTGCAATGTATCAATGACTGGGACCCTCACTGTTCCAAAGAGTTTTTGCGTAGCATGCCCCTGTCGGTATGCCTCCTCATCTAGGTCTAGTATCTCAACTTCCATACTCTCACCCGTCCATCTAGATAATGAAACGACATCCTCGGGCCGGTGTATAAACACACCCGAGAAAATCTTCACTCCTCCTGGAATTCCAAGAATAGGTGTGGAACCCGCAACTTCTGCGATGTCCCGCGCGGTTCCATCACCACCGATAAAAACTATCAAGTCGACTTCCCTCGTCTTGAACACCTCTGCCGCACGAATTGTGTCCTCCCTCGTGCTCCGCTCTGGCATCTCAAACACCACTTCCCCAATACTGGGGGTGAGAGAGGTGACAAGCCATTCAAGCGGTAGAAGACTGAGGTCAATCCTTGTGAGGATTTCTTTGTAGGGTTGCTTCGCCCCCTGTTTGACAGCATCCCATGCTTTTTCTACCTCGTCGGTTCCCTTCCACGCAAGCTCCGCTCCTACACCTGCTATTGGATTGACAAGTAGACCTGCTCTCCACCGGGGCTTCACAAAGGAGAAAAAGCCAGTAACGTCTTAAATAGTACTTTACTTGCCTACTCCAAAGCCTTAAATCTGTGCGATAACGAGGAAGGGTATGTCAAACCGCCCATTCGTCAAACAACTTATTTTCACTGAACCTGTTCTGGCCGGAATGGAGAACACCGCTCATCTGATTGGCGAGTGGCCAACTCCTAGTTGGAAGTTCAAGTCAACCTCCACAACGGTAGAGGAGTCCACCAGAAGGCTTATTGTAGATGTTGAAGGCGAGAAGAGACCTGGTATGGCCCTTATGGTGATCCAACCCTTTGAGCAGGACATACCCGTCTTAGTCCCGTCACCGGGTGAGTGGACAGTGGTGGTGAAGGGGAGAGCAGGGGATCTATCCGTTAAGATAACTGCAACCTAGCCTATTCACGCTTTTTCACGATTAAATCCGTACTATTATATTCCCGATTGATCATCCTTGAATCATGAGGGATATCCCATTCGTAGATCCATATCTAGATGACCGGGAGCTTCAGGCTGTCACAGATGTTATGAACTCCCGTTTTCTGGTGGAGGGAAAGTACTCCCGAGAATTCGAGCGTAAGTTCGCGGAATTTACGGGAACAAAGCATGCAATCACATGCAACAATGGCACATCAGCACTCCATCTCGCCATAGAGTCTTTGGATCTACCTCCTGGAAGTGAGGTCATAACCACACCATTCACGTTCATCGCAACTTCCAACTCAATCTTGTTTGGTGGTCTCATCCCCAAATTTGTAGACGTGGATTCCGATACTTGGAACCTCGATCCGACTCTCATAGAATCAGCAATAACTGAGAAGACAAAGGCGATAATGCCAGTACATATCTTCGGACTGGCTGCGGATATGAAGCATATGAAGGAAATAGCTGAGAGGCATGATCTCTTCCTCATAGAGGATGCTGCACAAGGATTCGGAGCACAGATCGACGGTAAGCATGTTGGAGGTTTTGGTGATGTAGCGACGTTCTCACTGTATGCCACAAAGAACCTCATCTCAGGAGAGGGAGGAGTACTCACGACCAACAATGACGAGATCGCAGAGAAACTCGACTCCCTCAAAAACCATGGGCGTACACGGGAAGGAGGGTACAAGCATGTTCGAGTAGGATTCAATTACAGAATGACTGACTTGCAGGGCGCTGTTGCTTCCGTTCAGATGGATAAGGCTGAAGAGATTCTGTCACGTAGGAAGCTCAATGCACAGCTGTACCGAGATGTCGTGGATGGTATTGACAATATCAACTACCAACATGTACCGAAAGGGTACGACCACGGGAACTATATCTTCGCCATTGACACCCGGGCAACTAAGAAGAAGCCCACAGAAGCGGTTGCAGAGTTCAAGAAGAATGGAGTTCTCGCTCGTCCGATCTACGATAAGCTCAGTTACCAGCAGGAGAACTTCAAGAACATCGGTTCTTGGAGATGGGCCAAGGTGATAGAATATCCCGATTACAATAGTATAAATTGCCCAGTTGCGGAGGAAATATCTCGTAATCATTTCGAGATCCCGGTCGTTCCCTCACTCACCCATGAGGAGAGGGAAAGGGTCTCCGAGGTTATCAGGAAAGTATTTATTTAGCAAATGACTCTGCGAGATCGATCAGAGCTCTCACTGGTACTCCCGCATTTCCCTTCGGGACGTATGGTCCTTCTGATGACGGCCAGGCGCTTCCTGCAATATCAAGGTGCACCCACCTCTCCATCTCCACGAATTCAGAGAGGAACATAGCTGCAGTGATCGACCCAGCCGGGCGTCCCCCGACGTTCTTTAGATCCGCAAGGGATGACTTTAACTGCTTCTTGTAGCGGTCGTCGAGAGGCATCCTCCAGAAATTCTCATTAGTTCGCTTGCCAGATGCTTCCAATTGTTCCCACAGCTCGTCCGATCTTGTGAAAGCACCCATGTAGTGTTCACCCAGAGCGATGTTCATAGCTCCAGTGAGTGTGGCTATATCTACTATTGTATGAGGTTCGAAGGTCTTCTCAGTATAGACCAGACCATCCGACAGGATCATTCTACCTTCCGCATCTGTATTATCGACTTCGATGCTTTTTCCATTTGATGCAAAGACGACATCAGCAGGTTTGGTTGCTCCACCACCAGGCATATTCTCGGTTAGTGGTGTGATACCTACGGCGTTGATCGGGAGTTTCAACTTTGCTATCCCGAGTACTGCACCAATTGTCGCGGCAGCACCTGAACAGTCTCCTCGCATCGCCCCCATCCCACCAGATGGTTTGAGCGAGATACCACCTGAGTCAAAGGTGATACCCTTACCGACAATTGCATAGGGTTTGTCCCCCTCTTTTCCCCCTTGGTAGTTGATGACCATAAACTTAGCAGGCTCGTGTGATCCTTTTGCCACCGAGAGGAATGCCCCCATCTTTTGTGACTTTGCCCACTCCTCGTCATAAACCTCAATGTTCACGTTTGCTACTCCCTCGAACTGCTTCTTGGTCTCCTCGACAAAAAAGGTTGGTGTGGCGATGTTTGAGGGCAGCTCTCCAAGTCTCCGTGCGAAGTTCTGCGCGTGGGCGATGGTCTGCCCCTTCTCCCAATCACCGAACTCTTCCTCACTACCGCTGAAAATCAATTCCTCAAGATCGGGGCGTGACTCCGGGTTCATCGTCTTGAGCTCGTCGAATCTGTATAACCCCAAGAGGGCTCCCTCCGCAGCACCTTGCGCATTCCCAAATGATGGAATTGCTACCCTCTTCGCCCCGTCCTTTCTCAGAGCCTTTGTGGACTTACCAGCTGCAACCCTTGCAGTCTCAATCGTAGATTTACTCTTGTCACCCATGCCTACAAGAGCAACTTTCGGTGCCTTGAACCCATCAATGGTGTAGAGGATTTTAATGTCACCTGACTTCCCCTTGAAATTTGCAGCCTCAATGTATTTGGTCAGATCCTCCGTGTATCCAGACAGGGAGAGATCATCGAAGACTCCGATAGCTACGCCGTCGACATCAAGTGTGTCGAGTGAAGATGTAGATGTTGATACCTTCATTACATGTTTAGATAACTAGCAGAATATGAGTTCTTTGTTCAGACTAAATCCCTGATATCCGAAAACTAACCCATTTAAGGGAGGGGAAGATGTGGTATTATGGTCAAAGTTAAAATCTATTCTTGGAATGTCAACGGGATAAGGGCTGCAGCTAAGAAGGGACTTGTAGAGTGGTTCAAGACCGAGCAACCTGATATTCTAGGACTTCAGGAGATCAAGGCGGTAAGAGAACAGATTCCGAAGGACCTTATGCCTGAATCGTATGAGATTATTATCCACTCTGCGGAGAAGAGGGGGTATTCGGGTGTAATGACATATTCAAAACTACCTGTGAAGAGCTCAAGGACTAAATTTGGAGTAGAGGAATTCGATCGTGAGGGTCGGATGATCGAAACGAAATTCGAGGATTTTACTCTTCTCAACGTCTATTTCCCTAATGGTAAGAAAAATGAGGTACGGCTTGACTACAAGATGCGATTCTACGACTTCTTTCTGGACTACATCATTGAGCTTAGGAAAGCTGGAGAAAAGGTTGTTTTCTGCGGGGACATTAACACAGCCCACAAAGAGATCGACCTAACTCATCCAAAACCTAACTCAAAGGTGTCTGGATTCCTCCCAGTGGAACGGGCCTGGATTGACAAGGTCATCGAAAATGGCTTCATCGACACATTCCGGCACTTTGACAACAGCCCTGAGAAATACTCTTGGTGGTCAATGCGAACGAATGCCCGAGAGAGGAACGTGGGGTGGAGAATTGACTACTTCTTTATCGATAAGTCACTGCTTCCGAATCTCAAGGCAGCAGACATTCACAGTGAAGTAATGGGCTCAGATCATTGCCCGATATCGATAACACTTGAGTTCTAAGTTATCTGATCTCGTCTAACCCCTCTTGTAGTGCCTTGATATGAAAACCAAGATTATACAGAGTTCCATCTGGATTCTCTCGGAGGAGATTCAAGATTTCCTGTGTCTGGGTGTACATATTACTGTTTGTAGGGATTATGGGGAGGATAGATTCCATGAAGTTCATGACAATATGCACAAATTTCCGTTTATCATCCTTCCCAATCCGTTCACTGATCTCTATGAAACTTTGAGAGACCAAGAAGAATGCAGTAATCAACGACCCCCTTGGTTTTTTGTCTCTATAGGAACCAGCTTTGAGACTTGAGAGGGTTGAGTCAACCAGCTCTATGAGCTTTGAACTATTACCGATAGCGCTATGGAGCTCGAACCTGATCTTAAAATTCATGAGAACGGAATTAATGTCACTCCTCTGGAATTGGAGTGTCTTCTCAACTCCAGATATTATAGCAATTAATTCTCTCTTGTCGGACATTCCAAGGAAGTCCATAGTTTCCGATACCTTTCTGAGGATCTCCCGTAGAAAGATACGGGTGTAGAGTAGGGAAGTTTTTTCCATCATGACCCTACTACTTAATCTTACGAACGGGATGACGGTTAAGGGAGCCCCCTCCACAATATTAGTCAGACGCCGGACAACGCTAAACACCACTCTTACAACCGTTGTTCGATCCTGCTCTTCCTCTACATATTTAGTAAACAGTTCAAGCAGTTGTTCTTTGAATTCCGTGGGAGAAGCGCCTATGGACAGGGTAAACTCGAGAGAGTCAAGTGTCTTGTCCATCGCCTCAACTAACATACCTAGCTCGATGAATTCCTTGACTGTCTTTCTGTACTGTTCCAGTACTTCTGCATCTGAGTCTGCAGTCTTCGAGAGCGAGATGACTTTTTCCCTTATTTGCTGGATCTCAGTTAGGCTAAGGTATTCATCATCGACCTTCTCTGCTATTTCCAGTTGTCTCTTAAACACTGCGAGCTTGTCCTCATCACTGACATCGCCTGACAGAATTTCTTCTATGAGTTCATTTGCTATTTGGTACTGCTTTACTCCAACTAGGGAATTCAGTGATTTAATCAGGATCGGTCTCCAATTGCCATTGTTTGCTATCTCAACCTGTATCTGCAGTGTGACGAACTTTGCATATGCCCTGTAGTCCTCCTTGGAAAAGGCGAAATGTGGAGCTTCCTCGATGAACCTTACTACGAGATCCGGTGAGTTAAAAGCAAGGGCGAGACGGTAAGCATGTTTGTATAGGCGTATCCCTGGATGTTCCTCTTCTGAAGGTGGGATCTTCTCAGTGTTACGGATGGCCTCATTTATCAGGTCAAAGAAGTCGTTCTTATGTGCCTCGATAAGCTCGGGTGTATTAATGATCGAGTAGATCATGTCCATGACAAACTCGATGTATTTGACGGCATTAAATTTGGCAGATGCTATCAAAACCCTCTTGACGAATCTGATGAAGCTAGCATGGTAGTCGGGTGCATCTGGGGTGAGCAGTCCAAGGATCTCTTGGAAAATAATTTCTGCACGGTCTTCCATCCCCTCCTCAATGGCTACTTCGAACATCTTCCCTTTCACTGCTGCACTGAGATCATTGAATTTTGGATCCTTCTCCAATCTGGAGAGGATTAGGTGCAGAACATCATATCTGTCAATCAGCGCTATGTAGTTCAGATTCTTGATGATAACCGATGTAACCCTTACTAGTAAAGCATCAAGATTCCTTGCTTCGATGTCCTCGAAGATATAAAGGATCTCCTTGTGAAGAGACTCTCCGGGAACTGCATTGTCAAGTGCTCGTGGGAGATAAGTCTCCAAAATCTCTCTCAGGACCTTCTGGCTGATCTTGTCTTGTGTGATCATCCACCTGATACTTTTGAAGATCTCCCGAGCCATTTGTTCCTCATCTTTGATATCTTCAGTCATCTTGAACTTATAGCTGACTGCTTTGTCTATCTTGTTAGCCTGTAGATACGCTTCGACCAATGCTTGCTTTCCTTCCCTAGTATCTTCCACAAGTTTGGCTATAGGATCAATTATTTCTGCATAGATCTCCTTTTCTTCCTTGGAGTCTCCGATCACTCCAGTCAGGATGTTAAGTAGTCCCACTATATGTACTGGTCCCCATCGCATGCTGTTTTCCATGAATTTCTTGTAGAACAATCCCTTTTGCTGGACATCATCCAGTCGGAGCGAGAGCTCGAATGCGCTACCTTCCGCAATTTTTGCCAAGTCAAGGATTCCATTATTGTACAATACCATGCTAAGATCCAGAACTGTCTGCACCACAGCGGGTGAGATATCTTCTTCCATCGCTGTGACTGTAGAGAGGAGTGAATTGATTTTCTCTATTGTAAAAATTCTATTAATCTCGATGTACACAGGGATGTGCTCGGTGAGTGCTTTGATTATTTCTAGAACTTCTCCCTTTCCAGCATCGACAAGGGAACACAAAGCCTTCACGTACTGCGCGAACTTCTCATGACGGCTCTCAAAGAAGAAATTGAAGCATTGTGATGACGACTGGTTAAGTAGAAGACGTATTTCTTCATCACCATCATAGTATGCTCTCTCCAAGGTCTCAAGTTCACTTAAGTTTACATGTTCCAATAGAAGGTCGGAGTACTTTATACTAATCTGTGATTTCTCCGGGTCAATCGAGATGTTCTCGAGGAAATTAATTATCCATGGTCGGAAGTAACTAATTGAATAGAAGAGACTGGCAAAGGTTTGGAAGTCATTGTAAGAGGTAACACAGGTCCCGTTTGCATCGGGGAATGTTTCCTGCAGCTTCTCGTATGATACTGGTTGTAGAGTTTCTGCAAATGGTTCGGGGCGGTTGTTGATTGTCTCCCTGCAAGTGTTGATGTCACAATTCGAATTATTAATGAGATGCCAGACGATGCTTACCCACTCGCCAAAGTCAACGAGATCCATACTTTGGAGAAGTATATGCCCATGACTTCCTTCCCAGTGAAGGAAGAACAGGGTATCACTAAGTGTGTAGCAGATGTTCACCACATTCTTGACCTCAATCAGACTGGAGGTAAATTTGCTCAGAAGGGTCTCTATCTCGTGCCCTGGATGAGCCCCCGACCACTCGATGACTGCTCGAACCTGCTCAGGTAAACTGTTCAGGTGAAATAGAGCTCTGTAGATCATACGCCTACCTCCATAGTATCCAATGCTGCGTTGATCTGATTCAACTGATCCTCCATCCATGTCGACAACCAAACTGAGAAATCGTCTGGTTCTATGAGCATCCGAGGGAACCATGATATCCGCTCGATCATCTCCTTGTCGATCTCTGTCTCCTTAAGGATCATCGTTGATCTGAGTAGAGATTGCAGCAGGTCTTTTGTCGTCTGTGGAATACTGGGATTGGAGAGATATTCCTCTATTCGAGCCAGTGCCTCTTCAAGCTCTCTTGACCCGTTATCTAGTTTGTTCCGAATCTTTAGCTTTGGCTCTTTTGGTTGTGAAAGTCTCCGATGTCGGAAGATAAATCTAAGGAAGCTTTTCCAATATCTCTCAAGAATACTCAAACCAATATCAAACCTGATGAGAGTTGTGTTCTATAAATCATTAACGGATTCAAGTGATACAAAAGAAGTAGACTCAATCGTTAAGTTCCAATTTTTCAACTAATAAATGAGAACAAAGTCGGTTTCTCTTTAGAACTTTTTTTATCTAGTAAATTTATCGATAACTGTGCTTCCCGAAGACAAGTACTACTCGAGACTGATCAGAGAAGCGGAGATCATCAAGAGAGAACACCCTACTTTCAAACCTGTAGCTGGGCAGGCACATCACTACAGGGGATTTTTGGCTGGGACGGGTATCTACAAGGGAGGATATTTCTGCATTGATATCAAACTACCTCGTGAATTTCCATTCAAACCCCCAATTGTCATTTGGAATACTCCAATCTTTCATCCAAACTTCTACAAGAACAGAATATGCGTAAGAATCCTCAAGCAGGACTGGCTCCCGAGGTACAGCGTTGTGGAGATCATCAGAGGAATACAGCTCCTTCTCTCCAACCCCAATGCTCATGACCCCATGAATAGGATAGCCGCGGATCTTCTAGTCAAGGATCCACATGCATACGAGGAGGAAGCCAGAAAGTGGGTAGAGCTCTATGCTGGGAAGAATCAGGATTGCTTGGATAAGAATCATTTTTCCGAGTAATTTCCCTATCGCTTTTAACGGATAAGAATTACCTAGAGTTCGGAATGCTTGCAGAGGATGAATACTACGCTAGGCTTATGCAAGAAGCTGAGGAAATTAAGCGAGAACAACCATCTTTCTCCCCTATTAATAACGACATCACTAATTGGAGTGGTTTCATCATCGGAACGGGACTCTATGAAGGTGGTGTCTTCTGCTTTGAAATTATCATCCCAAGAGAGTATCCCTTCAAACCTCCCAAAATTAAATGGAAAACTGAGATCTTCCACCCTAATTTTTACAGAGACCGGATTTGTGTGGGGATTTTGGCTCAAGATTGGACTGCTGCGAATAATATCGTTCAAGTCATAGAGAGTGTGAGATTTCTTCTGACAAACCCCAATCCACATGATCCACTGCACTCTGCAGCCGCGAAGATGTACATGGAACAACCTGAGGAATTTGAAAAGAGGGCCAGGGAGATGGTAGAGAAGTATGCTACCTTTGACCAGCCTTGTGTAGATTTTTAATTGTCTCTATCGGGGAGGTCCGTTTTCAATCCATGTATCAAGGAGTTCAAGAAGCTCGTCTTTCATCTGGATTGGTTTTGTCGCATAACTGTACATCTGACTAAGACCTATTCCCCCAAGAACCTCGTAGGCGGCATCTTGATCTGAGATAAGCTTAATCCTATCGTTGAAGTTCTTCGTAGATTTTGCTTCATTTATGAAATCCTTGAAGGTAAGGAGGACCTGTTTGACCTTGTTGTCGACCTTTGGCTTCTCTTCTACCGGTGGTTT
Source organism: Candidatus Heimdallarchaeota archaeon (assembly GCA_027077875.1). Lineage (GTDB taxonomy): Archaea > Asgardarchaeota > Heimdallarchaeia > Heimdallarchaeales > Kariarchaeaceae > S139-21. The sequence goes on along the minus strand of JALWRB010000274.1, from coordinate 3,140 downwards.
GGGCTCAGCTTTCGGTTTCGTTATTGGTTCAGGTCTAGGTTCTGGTTTGGGTTCTGGTTTTGGCTCAACTTTTGGCTCAGGTCGAGAGACTGGCTTCGGTTGATGTTCGACTGGTTGCTCACTGACCTCTACTTGGGTGGAGACTTGCTCTTCTTCTGGTGCTTTCTCCTTTGCTGCCTCCTCTTTCTTTACTGCAGCCTGCTTCAATGCCTCAATCTTTGCCTCCTCCTCACGCCGTTTAGCTTCTCTCTCCGCCAGAGCTTTCTGACGTTGTTTGATAATCTGTGAAGGTGTGAGCTGACCGGTTGTTGGGGTCTCTTCCTGCACCTCCTCCTCCGCAGACTCATCTGCATCTTCAGGTTCAGTGAGATCCTTCTCGTGCTTCTTGATCAGATCTGTGGGTTTGAATGTAAGGGGTTCAGGTTTTGGCTCTTCTTTCTTCTCCTCGATAGTCTTCCACGAAGGTACCACATCCTCCAGTTCGTCTGCTGGCTCTGCCACCGTGGATGGTGGTGATTCTGGAGTCGAGACTGTGGGTGCTACAACTGTTGGTGAAGAAATGGGCGGCTCAGTCGGTCGAGGTGTTGCAGTGGTAACTGGCTTTGGGGTGTCTTCCTCATTTTGGGTGGGCGGTGCGCTAGAGTTCAGCAAGATGAAGTCCTCTATTGTCGCGATTAGATCCTCTGGTGAGAAGACAAATCCCTCGGGATCGGCCAGAGCCTCTGTCAGAGCAGTCACAATCGGGAGATAAAGAGTGGTCACCTCTTCGTACTCGATAATTATCATCTTCACCTCGTTGATGATATGATTGATCGATTTCGCTATAGCCTCTGTCTCCGGGGACCGTTCAGGTGGTTGGTCAGCTTGCATGATCTGTATCATTTGGAGTTGATTTTTCAATTCCTCAAGCTCGGCGTCGAGCATCTCCGACTTGGATTCTAGACTATTCCGGATCTCGTCTTCCCTCTGTCGTGCCTGTCCGAGTTCTTCGAGTTTCTTATTAGCCTCCTCCAATGCCTGGGTTTTGATTTCTAGCTCTTTGGACAGGTGCTCGATCTTCATCCTATCTGCTTCTAGTTTCTGACCCATCTTTTTCTCAAGGGCATCATAACTCTTGATCCGGCGCATCGCCAGTTGGGGAGACAGTCCTTCTTTCACCATGTAGTTTACTATGTAGTTTATGTCTCCTATACTGAAGCCATGTTTTTCTATCTGCTTCTTGAGAGTTTCCTCGGACATTCTTCAATAATTCATTGGTGTTTATTCTTTTTAGACTTATGTAGTGTTTTGAGGATTCTGAACAATTTTTCAGGGTCTTACTTCCAAATGGGATTCTCAGCTTAAGAAGTATTAAATTCTAAATTTCCTGATGAAAATTGTGAGCACAATAATCCTCCCACTCGTTGAAAAATACAGACCCAAAACTCGGAAGGATCTTATTGGAAATCAGAAGAGCATCGATGCTCTTTACTCATTCATAGAGAACTGGAGACCTGATGCCAAAACCAAAGCTGTGATCCTTGTTGGTCCGCCTGGGACGGGGAAAACGAGTGCGGTGCTTACTGCAGCCAAGGACTTCGGAATAGAGGTAGTGGAGTTTAACTCTAGTGATAGTAGGAAGAAGTCTGATATGGTCGGAGGTGTGGCTCCCCTTACCCAGTTTTCTGCCCTTTCTTTTGACGACAATAGGGCATTCAATCGTATAGTCCTCGTAGACGAGGTTGACGGTATCCATGGAAATCATGATCGCGGTGGTGTCCCCGCTCTTCGGAAAATCATTCAGGAGTCGCGTTTCCCAATGGTCCTCACTGCTAACAAGATCGAGTCTAAGCAAGTACAAAGCCTGAGCAAGGTGGCGAGACTCATAGAGTTCAAACGGATGGATGAGTTTGATATCTTTGAGCTTCTTGAGCGGGTCTCGAAGTACGAGGATCCAACAGGTACAAAAGTCTCGGAGGATCAGTTACAGATCATTGCCGATTCAGCTGCTGGTGACATTAGGGCGGCGATCAATGAACTTGAGTCTTACCTCCACGGACAAGGTGGACGTTACGTTCCTCCAAACCGTGATCGAGCCAAAGTAATGATTGACATCCTCAACGATATATTCAGTGCGCGTACTGAGGAAGAGGCGAGGAGGGCTGTTGATAGAACAACTTCTGAGTACTTCCTTCTTCTAAATTATATGTTCGATCTCGCGAACAAGGAATGTAAGAACGGAGACGAGCTGTATCGTACCTACAAGCAGATTGCAAATGCGGATCTCTACCTACAGAGGATACTCAGGACACAGAATTACAGCTATCTGAGGTACTTTTTTAACTTCCTGAGTGTTGGTATATTTCTGAGTCGTGAGGTGAGGAATCGAAAGAAGCTGACTAATATCACCGATCTTCCACAATCGCTGTTTGCAAGGGGGCGATACAAGATGAAGAACAAGGTTGCTCTTGCTCTTGCACCAAAGGTATCGAAGAGACTCCATATTCCTCCTAAGAGGTTTGTAAGGGACGAGTTCACCTACTTGGTCAATAGTCTAAGAGGACGACGAGGTGCTGAGATAGCCGCATGGCTTGATCTTGACGACAGTGAGATTGAGATGGTGACCCGAATCAACGGTGATGTCGAGATACTAAACCACATCGAGGAAGCCCGTGAGGTGATAGGTTCCAACAGATTGAAGGAGGGCGAAGTCGTTGGAGAAGGGCTGGACGATTTCAGCATGGATCATCTTATCCAAGATGCGCTCTTCGAGATATCACTGGCAGACCTTAATAAGAAGAAAAAGAGGAAGAAAACCACGAGAAAAAGGACGAGGAAACCCAAGGAGAGTGCCAAGGAAGTTAAAAAGAAAGCTGGTGAAAAGAAGGAGCCTTCTGAGAAAATAGATGTGAAAGGAACGGAGAGTGAAGGAGAGGTGGAAAAAGAGGATACCAAACCCCAGACCTCACTCGATGATTTCTTTTAGTTCACGATCCTCAGACCCTGTTCGTCGCGATAAGATCTGTAGTCCTTAATCTTTTCAAAGTCAAACTCTCCACGGAGAAATCCATCAGCATTGGGTTTGTACAGGAAATCATCAATTGTTTTGAGCTCGGGCCTCTTCAATGATGGATCGACTGCACAGGTCACTCTACCTGTCA
>JALWRB010000273.1:2040-4823 GCA_027077875.1 Candidatus Heimdallarchaeota archaeon | reverse complement strand
ACACCACGAGAATAATCAAACCAAACCACGCCCAAGAACCTTCGTGATATCTACACACAGAGACTCGTAGGTCTGGTTGATAGTGTATCTCGATTGAACTCTCTGTCTCCTCAATGCGGTACATCTATAACTTCCTCCTCAAGATGGATAATCCCCTCATGACAAGACCTACGATAAAGCTACTGGTAGCTAGAAGCATATGGGAAAACGTTTTTCTCTTTACCATATCTCTTTTCACCTTTTCCCGATTTCCTCATCGAAATAATCCGTCGTCCTCGTGATTAGGGTATATGTTATCACTGTGAAGATAGTACTGGGTGAAAGATAAAAACAATCAGCTTCACGAAGTCGTAGATCTACCATCAATCATCCCTCACTCCTAAATGAGAAAAATCTTTCCCAATTAAGCTCCGTCATAGATTAAAACCTTTTGACAAAATTAAACCGGTTATGACTGTGGGAAGGGAGACATGATTATCGAGACCAATATTTTCAATACAGTAGTGAGAATAATAGAAAGTGACGAAAATTTAATGAATCTAATCATTCAGAATCATTCTGGCGTCATTAGTATCGATTTAGGATTCTGAGGTTTCTTTCTTTTTAAGGATCCTGAGAAATCCACAAGGCAGATCGCTTATGAGGGGGTCACTGAAGAGAAATGGAAAAAGACTGATGGGTGAATACCCCACGAGAAGTAACGGAATAAACACCGCCAGATTGGCAGGCTTAGTATAGTCCTCTGGAAGGACCTCTTCGTCCTTGACCAATTTGTATAAAAACCGATAAATCCCAACCAAGAGGAATAAGGACGTAGATATCAATCCGGGAATAACTACAGTATTCATTATCAACTCTTCACTCAATCTCTCTCCTTCCATGTGACTAGATGCCAATAGGAAGACATAGTTGTATACACTCCACTGTGATTGGGTGGCCACATCAATCCGATAACCCATTATTATTACAGGAAGCCAGAGTGCAACTACCGTAAAATAAGGGGTGAAATGCCTTTCTGTTATTATATTGTGATAAACGAACCCCCCTCCCCAAATCAAGACCCATCCAAGAAGATATGCAAAAATGAATCCTCCACTAATAGGGTATCTCCGGAAGAACAAGAGATCAACAGTAGAATAGACCAAGGTGACAATAAACAATGGTTTAACTTCTCTCCTCATTTTCAGTTGCCTACAGATAAATCTAGGTCACACAAAATTCATTAATATTATTATGAGGTTGTACGAGTTTGAAATATATGTCATCTACCTGTATGAACAGGTAGTTTGACTTCTCCATCGATATATAGAATACATTAATGGAGTACTATATACAGTGCTGAGGTATTTCAGGCCATAGATATTATAAAAATTCGATGGTTTTCTCCTATTTCCAGAAAGAGATTAAGATCGCTGACACTATTGAAAATAGAACTATAGGTAAGCCATTAACCAGCATGTATGGTATCACGAGAATCAGGTGAATACCCAATACCTTTACCAATGTAATAGGTGATGGGATTCCACCATTGATCACCTTAACGGGAAGTTTCTTCATAAACGGATAGTAATCCGAGATGGCCATCCACATGACCAATACTGAGAGGATATAGACATCCAAGTTGAAAACTCCTCGAACAATCCAAGATACCAGATACGTTGAGATTAGTACTATGACCAGAGCAATCACAGAATATTGCATGGAAGAAAGTACCGGAGATGGAAGAGTCACAACTTGAGTGGGTACACAGAAATTGTGTTTCGTTTCACCGTTATATTTACTTGATACTATCACATACTCTGGCTGGAAAGTGTTTGCTAAGTACATAATCCTCTCATCTGGCTCCCTCGTAAGATCTAAAAAATATAGCGAATTTCTCGATCCAAATGAGGAATTCTCAAGTACTGAAGGTAGATCATTAAATTCATCCGCAAGAACATCTCTCCAATTTGGGTACTTCAGCCACTGTATCCCATAGAGTACAAGGAGGAGTCCTGGAATAAGAAATAGGATGGGCTGGTCATATATAACTCCGAGAACCACCGAGACAGCCATTGTTCCTATGGTTAGAAAAGAATATCTTGAACGTATGTCAATACTATAGCGAATCGAAAAGGTAATCTGGCCCAAAACAAGGAACATGCCAATTCCTATCCAGTAAACTAATTCGATTTTTGGGTTGAGAATAAAACCATCATAGAATACAGTATTGAGAATTCCACACAGTATAGGAAAAAGATAATTGAATCGATCCGACCTATATATGGGGGTAATAGGTATTACATTCTCGGAGTCATTAATTAGCTGATAGATTCTTCTCATCTCTCTAACCTCCGTATCTCTGGGAAAATTGTGCATCGAAGAATGCAGATGATAAGAAGAGGATCATTTGACTTCCGAAGAATGGATAGAGTGTATAGCCAGTCCTAATGTTTGCCTCAACAATGGAATTGAACTCAAATCCAACAAAAACACCTATCATTAACCCCAGAACTACTAGCAGTCTGTGTCCAATAGAAGTCAGTTGGATTCTATCTACTATAGCTCCAATTATATCATCATTAATTGTTCCTTCAACGAGTAGTTCGAAAAGAATCTTGAAGATGGGGGGAAAACCCAATATGCTTAATACCGTATTGATTATTACGACGACAACAGGAGAAGCAAGAAGCAATTTAAGGATCGGGACACTCTTTATTTTTTTGTTGAGATTTGATCCCACAAAGGATTTAACAAAGTTGTTTATTGACATAATCCCGAGACCAAGGTAGTATCCTACTAGC
>JALWRB010000273.1:0-2030 GCA_027077875.1 Candidatus Heimdallarchaeota archaeon | reverse complement strand
TATCCTACTGGCACTATTGAGAAGAAATAAAGGGCTTCCCTCTGGGCATCATTTGGATTGTTTATTGGGAACGTCGATATAGTCTGGATTGCAGTGAGTATTATTGATGAAACAATAAGTGTAATTCCTGCCAAATTAGCCTTGTCTGGTGAAGAATTTGCAAGAGCACTAATTCCAAGATAATCAAAAGCTAGAGCTTGTCCTTGTAAAAGAAGAGAAAGAATAAAAAGAACTAAGGTTCCCACTAGGGGATTCGAAGATAGGCTTAATGTCTCAGGAGTGAACATATCGAATGGAACAAATGAATCCTCAAATTGAAAAATTAATTTCATGGAATCTGAAAGAACCCTCAAACTGGATATATTGTCGCTGTTCGTAAAAATCATCTGCAATATATTCATAAGTCCAGATATTAGAGAATTCATCATTGTTGCGGTTGAGGAAAGGATTATCGATAAGACAGAATCGCGAATATAACTTCCCGTGCTCTTGATCCCGTCCCACGCAGCGCTCAGCCCGTCCTTCACCGCCTGCACAACAGAGGCTACCCCGGTGAAGATGCCCGCTACCACATCCGCCAGGGTCTGATCGCCCATTACGAATTCCCATAGTACGGATACCCAAAAGTTATTCGTGATATTGACACATATTGTGCTCGGAAGGGGGTAGAGTGGATCAAAGTACCGAATTTTGAGGGTCATTAGGTCATCTGCATTTAATTCGGTCATAAAGATTTTGAGAACATATGGACTCTTGGAATTATCCTGAGTATCAATCACATCAATATTATTAACTCTAACGACTCCTGAGTTTGAAAAATTTGAAGGAAGCTAGACTGATGAGGGCTAGTATCAATTGACCCATCCTAATGCTTTTGATATATCCATTGTACTGAAAGGAAGTTGGGAAAAACAAGAAGTATACAAACGATAGCAAAAGAAAGAGATTAACATCTTTGCACATTGAGCATACTGAACTCTCAGAAGCGGTTTCAGATTTACATGATATCCTCTCCCAATTTCTAATCATGCTTCCAAAGATCAGAAAATACAGAATTGAATAACCAAAATATAATATTTCATATGGTAAGTAAAGCATCGAATTCCATCCAATAAAGAGAATGTATATGAGCACCAGTCCATGTAATATGAAAATTACATTTCCGATACTGGAATAGAAAGATAATCTTCTCAAAATCTCTGTTTCCTCCTTCAATCTCTTCACCTCAATCTATCAAAGAATTCTAAAGCACCACCTAGAGCAATATAAAGTATTCCAAACACTATGATTAGGAGATAAAATACCCAATCTAATGGTTTCAAGGAATTATAGAACAGTGCAGTTGTGAGGAGAAGAACGAAACTCGCGATCAGCGTGATTAATATAAATCCATAGTCATTATATGCCTGTTCATCCAAGTCTGGAATTACAAAAAGACCTGTTACCATTCCTGCTATTATACCCGCTCCAAACTTAAGATATTTCTTAGAAGTCGTGGTTTTTGGATCCCTCCAATCATCTAGTATTTCAATGACAAATATAGCCATGATAAAATACGACAAGAACAATGCGATAATCGTTCGCCAGTCGCTCCTTGTCGCGGTTGAGTCCGGATGCTGCATGGCGTAAGACAAAGCCATGACAACTCCAACTGAACCGAGAACCGCTCCCGCAGAGAATAACCCCAGAGCACTCCAGCTCCTCAGCCCCTGCGAGCCCGCGTAGAGTGCGATGGCGTTGATGAGCAGAACCAGTCCAAGAACAGAGCTCACGAAGCTCCCGAGATACGGGTCATCCACACCGAGAGTCTCGAATTCCGGGAAGGGTGAGTACCCGAGCACGCGTGTACCGTTAAAGAGAAAGTCGATACTGAGATTGTCCACTGAGATCTCTGTTTGGATGTTTATTCCAAGGATTGTGAGAGACTTCTGGTTCCCGCTGCTGGATGATATCCCGGAGAATACCGTGGAGAGGACCTCGAACAGGGCATCCAATGAATATGAAAACAACGACTTCATCGTATTCACGAT
>JALWRB010000272.1 GCA_027077875.1 Candidatus Heimdallarchaeota archaeon | reverse complement strand
ATCGGTACTTGAAGCTAAACCTCACCCAAGGTGAGATGAAGGTGGATTACATCTATACACCCTACATCAACAATCCGATCTATGATGCCCTCTCTGTTGAAGTAGGACCTCTCATCTTCGAGGGCGACACCAATCCTACAACTGTAGGTTTCATCGCAACAATTGATGGATCAATCCTAGCTGTTGGTTGGAATACGACCACAAGTACCTACGAGATCATGTGGGACAGCTGGACGGCAGAGAGGTACAAACTTGGGACCAATGTCTTCGACCTCGAAATGGTTAAGCAGAAGACAAGGTTCCCCGCATGGATGGACTACGGATCACAGACGTTCACTTTGGATCTAAGTTCTGCCACTCTTCCAGACGGTGGTATGATGATGTCATATACCGCAGAGAACTTCTACAACTACAGGAATGAGAGGAGCACAGAGTTCATCGTCAGTAGCTCATTGGGCAACATGTTTGTCTACAAGCAGGATTCACCCTACACTGAGCCCGTCTACGATCCAGATCTCACAAATATGCTGTTTGGAGTATCTGACTCCATTTCACTTCAGACCTTTATGGCGATCAAGAGATCACAAGGTGTAGATTACTTCACAGCATCATTGGTTCCAATTGAGACAAGGTTTGCCAGTGAGTTCACAAAGGACGGAGTACAGGCTGGTGTCAACACCTACATCGATCCAGTTCTCAATGGATATTGGTTGTTTGTAGGTAGTTGGGACGGGTATGTTGCTGCTTATGATACGGGTTCGATTTCAGTCACTCCATACATCAATGATATCTCAGTCTGGTACCTCACCCAATCGCCAAGTGACTACGGTGCTGTTGCATCAAATTGTGAAGGGTTCAGCTTCCCCGAATGTGGATATTTCTCCCCGCTCGTCAATATATCCTCTGGGATTCAGTCTCTGACGAATATGGAGCTCACTGGAGTGATGGATGGAGTGTTCAGGGAATCCTCATGGGCACCTAAGGTATCCAGTGCGGACTTCATCGGAAGTGAGTACCAAGACCTAGTCATGACGAATGGGAAAGTACACCTCCTTGAGGCTGTTCTTTCACAAAATACTGAGAAAGTAGAACCAGAGAATTGGGTTAACCCAGCTGATGACTTCAAAAACTATCTGGGAATAGATCAGTCAGTAATTACATACACCCCTCCTAAACAGGAACTAAAGTACGTCAATTTTCAGGCTGCAATTAACACAGAGTTTAGCCAGTATAATTTTGTGTACAAAAGCGACTACTTCAAGGAGATCAACGAGGACTCCAAAGGTAGGAAGTGGACGAATGCGCAGCCAGTTGATTTTGACAACGACGGTGACTTCGATCTTATCCTCGGTTTTGCGAGGTACCAGGTAGATATTTTTGGCATTGACAAGAAGACGTTTGGTGTCACCTACTGGGAGAATCAGGGTACTTCCGAAGAGCCCAAGTGGGTTGAACAGAAGAAGGCAATGAACAACAACCAAATTGGTTCTAACTTCCAGAATGAGCGTTGGACTGAACCGGTTTTAAGCTTCAACACCTACAGCTTCCCAGATGGAGTGATATTCGATCCTAAACTTGGATACCACCCTCTGTACAAGACAGATCTTCCAGATGTCATGTACATGTTCCAGACGAACGATGGCACTGACCTCTACCAAGGAAAACTCCGAGGTTTTTATGCAGACTATAACGCGAGGACGTCCCTTTTAGCTGCAACCTACCCTGAGGCAAAGAGGCTGGACATCAATCTGTTCAACAATGGTCTCATGGGTCTGGATAGGAAGGTCAACTACGGGTATCATATCTTCGAGACCTGGAGTAATGAACAGGAGCTAAATGGATGGACTATGTCGATGGACTCCGCGGATCTTGATGGTGACGGAAAGAACGAGATAATCGTTGGTGATTTTAACAATAACGCCTACGTCTTCGAGCACCTCACCAACAATACCTTCAAGCGTGCGTACAAGACTTTCGACCTCAACAGGACGACACTGACAGATCAGAGTCCTTATGCGTATGAGCAGTTCGGTGGTATCTCGGGCACCTTCTATAGGACGGTGTTCGAGCATGCCCAGTTCCTCATCGCAGGGTTTGACCTGAATCAGAACGGTCAGAACGAGTTCGTAGTTGCAACTGGAAGCCAGATATATGTCTTCGAGAGCGTCAGGACTTCTGTCAACAGGATCAGGGATGACACCTACCAATTGATCAGAATATTCGACCTTTACGACTCCAGAGCTCTTACTCAGATGACTCAGGAAGACATAGTCATTACAGCCCTAACATGGGGTAATGACATCACCAGAAATGGGAAGATGGAGCTGATTGTTGCAGTCACAAATGCACTTCTCGTATTCGAAGTCGATACAGCACCCTATGCGTACAAGTACAGTATGAACGGTATTGATCCCTTCAGTTCAAGCCTGTTCACCGCTGAGGAGATCTTCTTCGGTGACACATACGACCTGAAAGGTAAGTACGACGTCCCAGGGAACTTCATCCTTAACCCAGACTATATCATTAGCACGATTATCGTCGATGACTTTGACAGGGATGGCAGGTTGGATCTGATCTATGCAGGAACAGATACATCAAGTGCCAGACCTATTTGGAGCGGTTTCATCACCGGTCTAGAATGGGACGGTTCTGCATTCGTATCTGGTTTTGATAGTGAAATATTCGCGGACACTGTAGAGTACAACCCGATCAATGACCTTGCAGTTATGGACGCGGACTACGATGAACTCTTCGAGCTTGTCATCGGGCATAGCTACGGAGTGGACATTTACGAGTTCACGAACACCGATACTGCAGTATTGCGGGATGTCATAACCAGTAGCCCTCACTACATGCTTCCAAGAAGATCGTACTTTACTCCACCCTTCAGTGCAAATGGAGCAAAGATAGTGTCGAGATTCAAGGACGTCATCAGGTTGGATCACAGACCAAGCTGGGAAGGTTTCTCTGGTCAGAATAATACCATATTCATGGCCTATGCCAACTGGGATCTCGGTGGAACACTTGTGACCAACCGGTACAATAAAGTGTCATTCGCCAGCTCACAGGACGACGGAGAGACATGGGTAAACTTACCCGGACTTGATATTTCCGTTGACGGAGGTACATACTACTACAGTGTGGACAAGCTATCCATGACAGAGACTGCTGATGGAAGTATATGGCTGGCAATTACACTTAGATACAATGCACCAACGGAGTCGTATTCAGGATTCCAGATCTGGAGGCTTCCTGCGAAATCCACATCATGGACCTCACTATATGGTTCCACAGTTTCTACACAAACCTATGGACTGAATGAACCCAATTCGAAAGTTGTAAGCATTGCAGAGGATCCAACCTCGTCATCGAGTATCTGGGCAGCATTCACATGGGGTGACTCTTCATTAGTTGAAACATGGAAATTCACAACCGCAGGTCTGGTGTCTGGAAGTAACATCAACATGTTCTGGGCAGATAACAATGCCACAAATCCCGGGAACTATTCCATCTATGATCTTGATATGGAATACTTCAGTTACGAAGATGGAGCCTATAGATTTGGTATGGCAATGGCAGGATATATCAATGCAGAGAGACTGTCTCTCGATACAGATATATTCTATGCCAATGGTTTCATCAACTCAACCACCTCGAAGTTGGAGTTCGAGAGACCCCAGCGAACTTTCGCCTCGGGTATCGGTGCGTACTATCCTTCACTCATCAGAGAGAGGGATACAGACAACCTACTCATAACCTTTGAGCAGCCGACACTCAGGGCCTATGGAGGACTCTTCGCGGTATGGTCGAACACCGGTGGAAGGGAGTGGAATGGCCCGTATGACATGTCGCATCCACTTGGATTTGATCTAGAGATCTGGAAGGCATTCCCGTCACCATCTGGTGAGACGTACAGGGTAGGGACGTCCTTCGGAGGATATTTCCTCAGAGGATTCAAGCCTCAATCACCCGTGCTTGTTCCCGGAATGAACCGTGGATTCACCATGACATATTCTGTCAAGATCCAGTTGGAAAGTCCGATTAAGTACTCACTCTGTAATGTTGGTCAGAGCCATTTCGCAGAGAAGTCAAACCAAATAGCGAGCTCACTCCAGACATGTAACCTCGAGTTGAACTTCTTAGCAAATGCTTTCAATCCGTGGAGCAACTGGAGTTGGTACGATGTTGGAAAGGTTACCGACCTAGCCGTCGGAGACTCTGACGGTGACTACAGGCAGGAGATACTCGTTGCCAGTGGCAAGAACGCTCATCTCTTTGAATTTGAGAGTAACACTGCCACTGAGATCAACTACGAGCAAAAATGGACAAGTCCAGACTACGAGCGAGACATCACCAGTGTGGCAATCTCTGATGCCAATGGTAACGGAGCGCCAGAGCTATTCGTGGAGTCGGATAGAGGTATCGTTCACTCGTACGAGGTTGTTGATATCAGTCCAGCAACAGCACCACTATTAAGACCAGGTAGTGGGTCTCTAGCAAGCCTGAACAGTACTGATCCCCTTAACAGCGTAGATACATATGACATAAATGGAGACGGAATTTATGATGTCATCACGTCTTCGGTATATGGCAATGTCTATGCGGTAGATGGTGTGACTCGAGGAGTAATTTGGCAATTCGATAGTCCGAACGATTTCTTAGTTGAAACTCCGTTCAAACCTAGTGGTCAGATTATCGAGGATAATGGTAGTACCTACTATCAGGTAATGTCAAATGACACGATCTACAATCTTGACATCACGAATGGGGCACTTCTGGCATCAAGAACATTCCCATTCTCTATGTATGTCTCGGATGTAGGTGATG
>JALWRB010000271.1 GCA_027077875.1 Candidatus Heimdallarchaeota archaeon | reverse complement strand
GTCCTCATACCTACTGGGCGCGACATGTATTTATCTTTTGTTTTAAATTGCACTTCTCCTGCTCCGTGGTCGTAAGGTAATTAAAGCTGAGGGTGGTGGTTCTTACGGATGAGAATAGTACTGGGAATTACAGGGGGTTCGGGAGCACAGTACGGTCTGCGTATTCTGGAGGTCCTCCGTTCTCTTGGCCATGATGTGGACTTGGTTGTCTCGAATGGTGCCCGCAAGGTGATGGAGCTCGAAGTTGGTGGTGACTGGGAGTCACGGCTCTCGGTAGCGACGGTGGAGTACGACCTCGGTGACATCGCTGCTCCCATAGCATCGGGGACGAATCAGAACGACGGTATGGTGATAGCCCCGTGCTCGATGAAGACGGTGGCTGCCATAGCGAGCGGGTACACTGAGAACCTGATCCAACGTGCTGCGGACTGCATGTTGAAGGAGGGTCGCAGGCTTGTTCTCCTCTTCAGGGAGAGTCCGCTGTCGCTCATCCACCTGCGGAACCTTGTGACGCTCAAGGAGGCCGGGGCGACGATCATGCCCGCAGCCCCGGGTTACTACTACCATCCCCGGACGGTGGACGACGTGATAGACTTCATGGTGGGGAAGGTGCTCAACACCTTCGGGGTGAAGCACGACCTCTTCAGACCGTGGGATCCTGATCGAGCGAGGCAGGATCTGGAGAGCTGAGTCTTTTGGGTGATACCTGTCTTTAGTTTTTTTGCGGCAGATACCTTTGCATGGTATTGTGAGACTTCTGGGTGATACCAGTCTTTAGTTTTTTTGCGTCTGATATCTTTGTATGGTATTGTGAGACTTCTGGGTGATACTGGTACTTGATTCTTTTTGCTGATACTGACATGATACCGAGACCGTTGCACGACTTGATACCTTTGTTCGATCATACCTTTGTTCGATCTGATACCTTTGTTTGGTACTGTGAGACTTCTGGATGATACTGGGTCTTGAGTTTTCTGAGGGGTACAGAGACTTGTACATTACCCGCGTCCAGAGTTCTTTGCGCTAAACCAAGGTCTGACGGTGGTCCAGCCGACTGTTCGCTCGATCTGCGATAACCGAATCAGGCTTGAACACTGAATGTATCCCACTATTTTTTATCTGGCAGGACATGGTGGATTCAGGATGTCAGCACGGAACACAGGGAACCCGTATGCCACGATCAAGTCGGTCGAGAAGGCGCAGGAGTTGCTGGACATGGCGTTTAGCAAGTCCATGAAGATTAAGCCACCGTATATCAGGGGTGGGACGAAGCTGCAGAGGCAGATCGAGTTTGAGAAGAACCGGGTGAACACTGCGGCGAATGTGCTCGCCGACCGCCTGCACCGGATGGTCAACCAGTTCCCGACAATCGACATGATCCATCCCTTCTACACCGAGCTGACCGACATCCTTGTGGGGACCAACCAGCTTAAGAGGTCTCTTGGGAGGATTTACGGGACGATTGATGTGATCCGCAGCGTGGCTGCTGAGATCATCATGAACATCAACGAGTGCACCGAGAAGGACGAGATCAAGGCGTGGAGGGGCAGGGCATTCGGCAGGTTGTCCGATCTTATCTACAGGTTGAGACCCGATCTTGCTCATCTGGAGAAGGCGAGGACCACGCTGGCCGTCCTCCCTGGCTTCGATCCCATCAAGCCCTGCGTCGTCGTGGCCGGTGTTCCCAACGTCGGGAAGTCATCGTTCGTCTCAGCTGCAACCTCCGGAAAGCCTGAGGTCGCTGCCTATCCGTTCACCACCAAGAAGCTGGTCTTCGGGCACATCAACTTCGGATTTCTGCAGGTGCAGTTCTGCGATACTCCCGGTCTGCTGGATCGTAGCCTGAGGGAGAGGAACGACATCGAGCTCCAAGCGATCGCTGCTCTCAAGCACATAAGCGACGTTCTGCTCATCGTCATCGACCCGAGCACCGCGGCGACGTACACCCTCGAGCAGCAGCTGGAGCTGGTGGACGAGTTCACAGACTTCTATCCCGGTGCAGAGCTTATGGTGATCGTGAACAAGGTGGATCTCCTCGACGAGGATACTCGTGCTGAGGTGGAGGAGAAGGTCAGGGGCTTTCTTGCAGACTATGGACTGAGCGACGAGGAGATCGAGGGCACGCCCTTCATCTCGAGCTTCGCCAGCGAGGACATCGGGCGGGTGAAGCTGATGATCGAGCACCTTGTGAAGAACAAGGTCCTGAAGTCCTCGAAGTTCAAGGACATGGTGAACCCGCAGATCGCTGAGGATCAGTACCTGCTGGAGGAGCTTCCCGAGGACCACGACTTCATCAGGTGATTTTACCTAACTTCCGCTCTACGAACCCTTAAATTAGATATGTAGATTCGATGGTGTGACCTACTTCACGGATGAGTACTTCCAGTTCCTTGTGGATCTGAATTTCAACAACTCCAAGGCTTGGTTCGACGAGAACCGCAAACGGTACGAGCAACATGTCCGGGAGCCGTTCAAGCGCTTCATCACCGACCTGATCTTCCGTGTGCAGGAGATCGATGAGGATGTCCTGATTGAGCCCAAGCATGCGATTTTCAGGATCAACCGCGACACCCGCTTCAGCAGGGACAAGACCGCGTACAAGACACACATGGGTGCGGTTCTCGGGAGGGTCAAGAGGCAGGAGCCAGACTTCGCATCCTTCTATATCCAGCTGTCTCCCACCGAGTCATTCGTCGGCGGTGGTGCGTACTTCGTGGACTCTAAGCACCTCCTGTCACTCCGGAGATACATCCGCGATAACCCAGATGACCTTATTACAGTCATTGAGAACCCCGTGTTCAAAGGTACGTATCCCGAGATCATGGGCGAGAGGAACAAGCGACTGCCCAAGGAGCTCCAAGGGGTGGATATCCCCCTGATCGCTAACAAGAAGTTCTACGTCTCCTCGCCACTCGACGCCAAGCTCGTCACCTCTGCTGACCTGATGGACACCGTCCTCGAACGCTACAGGATACTTCTCCCCTTCTTCCGCTACCTCCGGACAGGTCTGGTCTACTCCCATGCCCGCAGACCGATCAAAGAGGATAAGGGGTAGCCACAGCATCTCACCCGTACATCTGCTCGATCTCGGTCGTGACGCTACCATATGGCATCGTCCAATAGTAGGCTGTACGAGATAGCAAGGTCACCAGCTCCTCCTGCTCTATTCGGTTGATTTCGGGTTGAAATGTGGAGATCTTGTCCAGCTCAGTACTGATGAAATCAATCTCGTCATCCATGATGTACCTGGTCTCGTTATTTTCCCATTTTGATCTCATCTCCCTGTTCATTTCGAGGTTCTGTGCGAGCTCTTTCTTCATGTAAAGTAGCTTCTTCATCCGTTGAGCATCCATACCTTTGATCTTCTCTTTTCGTGCTATCTCTCTGATTTCCTTTTCCACCTTGCTCATGGGGAGCCTTCTCTGCGTATCTATTCCCCCCAGTCATACTTCCGTGTCAAATTCTTCAAATCTGCTTCTGGGATCTCATTTTCATTACCCCGCAGGACCTTAGACGATGTCCTCTTCAGATCCTGTTCCTGGGCTCTCCGAGACTGGAGCGAAAAAACATGTCTGTATTCACTCTTGTGTACTGGGACTGTTTTCTTTAATCTGGGTTTACCCTTTCGCCCTAGCTTTCTGACTTTCTTCTTGGCCATGAGTGGTATTGTGTTGTATGACTATTGAGGATTTGAGTGACAGGTGAATGACGGTGTGTGTACCACTCACCGCTAGACTAGAATCACCCCGTCATGGAGACCAAAAAATCACCTCACAGTAGCCCTAATATAAATAGACCATAGAGTATTCCGCATACTCTTCGGTTTTATCAAGATGTGTCTGGGACATACAGCTTTGACCCAAAAAAATCAGGGGTCGAAACAATTATATGGTCTGGTGTCGAGATATACATGTGTTCATGAGAAATCGTCTGCTGGAAGACTATTCAGAGCAAGAGGTATTGAATGCGGCAAAGAAGTTCATCCTTGAAAAACTAGGTTGGTCTGAAGATCCGATTAAAGTATATATCGATCCTGATTCTATTCTACTGATATATGAAAATGATGGAGAGGACTATGTCGATGGTTTTGTGAAAGACGGTGGTGTCGATCTCGTATTTGTGAGGGGCAAGAGGAAGAAATACCGGTGGATTGAATTTGAACATTATGATGGATTAAGGTCTTATTTACCAATTAGGCTTTCCAAATGAGCTTCATTCCCTCAATTTGCCCTTCAAAAGCTCGGTTTGACATGACGTGTGCGGTTGCAATCCGATGTACAGTACTCTGTTTCTCAATTTTTATTACCACTCTCCTAGTTCTGTCCTTATATTGACTATACAACCAACTTTCTCTGTCTCCGTCATAATAGATCCCATCGGGATTCTCTAGCACATCTTGAATTTCCTCGATAGTTAGATGCCCTCCTTTCGACCTCTGTTTCTCTAGGACTTTTAGACTCATAGTGACCTTCTCAATTTCTGCGAATTCCTTTACTTGTTTGACTCCCTGATAACCAGAACTTATTTCGAATACAACTGAAGGATCTGATGGAATTTGACCATGGGTTCTTAACACCCTTACTTTCCGACCAACACTTTTCTTACCCTTCCGACCGATTTTTCTAATTTTCCTTCCCATTATGAATCCTCCATAAGATCTGCAGCTCTGCGTTTTGCCTCTTTTGTTGGGTGTGCGTACCAGTACACCGCGGTGGGATTTCCCATTTGCGAACCGAGTACTAACTCACTCACCCCCAAAGCTATTAAATGAGTTGCGTAGCTATGGCGTAAAGTTACTGGTGTGACTGTCGTCTTGTCACCAATCGCA
>JALWRB010000270.1 GCA_027077875.1 Candidatus Heimdallarchaeota archaeon | reverse complement strand
TTGAGCCCATACCCATAGATGCCGGGTAACACCTGCGGTCCCGCGTCAAGCAGAACGTTTTTCGATCCCTGTACAAGGTAGCAAGAACTGGATCTACCTCCTTGGTTGAAAGCATTTCCAGTCCCGAGAAATATGACTTTGACCATAGGATTGTACAGACTCCTTGAGCTAAAATCTATTCGATTTTACTACAGTCATCTCACACCAAGATATCAGCTATTTTCAGCCTGAAGATCCATAGTACGATTGCCCTCCACATTCTTTTCAATCATTTCGTGACTCTCACTGGACGCATTTTTCTGACCCTCTGATAGCTCTTGTTCTGGAGACTCTGGCTCACTCTCGATATCTCCACCTTTCTCATTCTCTTCTTCTAGCGCCTTCTGCCTACTCTCTTTCTCTTCTTCGATAAGGTCCTTCTTCAATTGGATAAGGACTTTGTCTAATGCGTTCTTAACAATTGAAGCATCCAGTATAGCTTTTGGTAGAATTGAGGTCGCATTCAAACCCTTCTGAAGTCCAACCTCATTTCTGATTTTTTCTTTATAGAAATGGGGCGTTCGCTGAATGTTTTCGCCTTTGAAGAGGATGTCAATCATCTCAAACACCTGTTGCATAGGATTCTCATTGTCTAATACCAGAAGGGCAGATAATGTCCTATTCTTGAAATTATCAATCCCCTCTTTTGTTGAGACATCGACAGTTTTCCACTCTATGGTGTCCAGAATTGATTTTCTCTTCTGGAATTCGTCCTGTGTTTGAGTTGGTCCTCGTCTGAGCTTCCTAATCTCTGTCTGAAGAAGAACCTGAACCAAGATCGCCTCGAAGAGCTCGGTTGACACTTTCTCCGTCTGACTATACTCTTCCAAATCATTGTTGAGCCGGTCGATATACTCAAGTGCACTTGTGAACCAGTTGGTGGTATAAGACCCTTGGTTCATTCCAATAAAGTCTTTGGCCTTGGAATTAAGTATTCGAATTGCACCCTCAACAATCTCGTGGCCCCTGTTAATGTAGGTGTTCACCAAGACAACAGCGAAGTACGGTATGAATTTGTTGACATCAGAGGCAATGTGTTCCAACCTCCAGTACTCAACAAAACTCCTGATATATGTAGCACCAAACTCTTTCATTTCTAGGAGGTAAAAGATCGCATCTTCTGGATTCGCAGACTTCTCTACCCATATCTGCTTTTCGAGAAGCAACAACTTGGATAGGTTTTTCGTCAGCATCTCCCGAAGTGTCACTCGTTCAATCACTGACCACGCTCCCTCTTCAATTGAGAAACGGACATAGAAAGTTGGAATCAATTCATCGGATATTATTCCTAGGTTCTTCATTTTATATTTGAAATCCTTGAGGATAATTTTGTGATTTATTCCGAACATCTTCTCAATCTTTCCTGCGACCTGAACAAGGTGGGGATCATATCCCTCCATAGAATGGACGCTCTCTTCCGGATCGTAGTCTGAAGATAGTTTGTTATAGATCTGGACATACTTTTCTTTCAAAGTATGAAGGAAATTCTCTGATGAAAGTCTATCCTCATGTCCAGACATGGATATATGAATCAAGGCAACCGAAGTATATTAAAAATTGTTATTCTACTCAACAATAATACCAAATGGTGCTCAAGGAAATACTGAAATTTGGATTTTTCCTTTTCGGTATCATTTTGATTGTTTTCCAGAGCTATCTTCAATCATCCATTTCGGACTAGGTTAATAATATATAAGAAATTGTTTGACCATGAATTACTAAACATGTTGGTTGAGGTGCGAATATGAAATCAAAATTTTTCTCTCTAGTGGACTATGATGCCCTGAATCTGTGGCTAAACATTGTGGCATCAGGTCAGGACAGATGGACTCTTGATGAAGCCACCGAATTCTTTGGAGAGGAGATCAAGGTTCATCTCCCGAGATTACTGAGCTCGAATTTCCTCAGTGGAAGCTACTCCGAATTCTGGATTCCCAGCTTTCCTGAATTCAGCCAGTTAATCCTTGAGGAGACATTTATTACAATAATGAGTACGTCTCAAGTAGATGACCATGGAGAACCCATAAGTATTGACAATCTGGAATCCAAACTCAGAGCTGCACTTGAGAGATACGAAAAGCACAGAATCTCAAATTACACCAACATGAAAATGAGTCTTGAGCAGAGCATCAAGGACTCAATTAACGAGCTGGAGCAGATGTTCAAAGAGCACTTTCAATCACTGCAGGGTGCCGACGGTACAATTGTACCCCAGCTCAACCCCCTGGATGTCTTGGACTACCTACAGCAGATGAAGACCAGTATGAAGAATACAATGATGGAACTTCAAGAGCAGTCAAAGCTTCAGATTCAGGAGATAATTGACAAGGCCAACGCAGTCTATATGCGGGCTCTTTCGAATAATACTCTAGGAGAAGATGAGGAGAAGTCCTTTTCCGATGCCTTGTTTGATACATTCAATGAGGCCTTGGAGAAGAACTTTGTTGCCTTCAAAAGGAGGGGTATTGCTTCGATTGAGCTCTTCAAACTTGATGTCGGCAAGCTATCCAAACGTCAAATTGAATTGATCAATTCTCTGGAGAACATCATTGGCCAGATCGTGGACAGGAGTATCACCAACCTCGGAAACAACACCTCAAAGATCCTCGACTATATCTTCATCAACCTCAGGCAGAGTCTCGACTCACTCACTGGCAATATCGCCCAGAGTGTACAGGAGAGCGAGGATCATTCCAAGGAGGGAATTGAAAACCTCGTCTCCTCAGTCTTCACTATCAACAGAAAAGTCGTTGAGGAACTTATTGAGGCTTTGAATATTCTCTCGCAGAGTGCAAGTAAGATGAAATCAGGGCTCAATAAGAATCTGGAGAAGATCGAGGCCAGCATTCAGGAGCAGGTAGAATCCTCGGTTGAGCAACTGGAAGCATCGGTGGATGATATCCGTCAGATCCAGAATACCACTAACACCAAGCTCCTCAATGCCAGCCAGATGAATGAGGAGGCAAACAAGAAACTGCTTGAGGAAATGATCTTCTCCATTGAAGATACGTTCCAGAGCATACAGAACTCATTGGAGGAGAGATTCAATACTGCGAAGGATTCTTTCCTAGGGAGCTCGAAGCTTGAAGATTTTGCAAAGGACTCACAGATTCTCTTCGAAGAAGGCAAGAAAGGAATGATGATCCCGACACAGCAAGTTGTTCGGAATTTCCTCAACCAGCTCGATGCTGAATACGTGATCATTCCCAAATCCAAGGTGGCAAGCATCACACCTGAGGCCTCATCGTTCGTGAACTCAAATATTTCTTCAGCCTCTGATGTCGCTGCAAGTCTAGGGTTAGACAACATGATCAACGAGAGTCTTCAAGAAGGGCTATCGAAACTTAGCTTGATCCACTCGAACTCCTTGAAGGAGATGGTGAAGTACCATGGTGAGATCATCAAGAAGACCTCTGATTTCATCGGAACATTGGGAGAATACCTGCAGGCTGAACTGCAGGCAATTCTCAAGACAATAAAGACCTCGTTACATAAGAGGATAGAGGAGATCAGGATGAACTCAGAGCAGCTTAAGAAAGAGCTGGAGAATGACCTTCAGATGGGTTTCACCTTCATCTATGACTCAATCGACCCCATCAACATGCGGCTCATGCACTTCAAGGAAATAGAGACCCCAGAATTTTTTGAGATCAGTAGGGACAAAGTCGTGGGTATCGCCGATGTCATCTCCACCTTGATCAACAGGATATACACTCAAGCAGAACGCAACAGAGACAAACTGAATGATCAGATACAGATAACCGAGATGATACTGAAGAACCAGATTGAGGCTTTGAAAGTTAGTGTAATGTCACAGATCTCGGGGATTGTGACCAAAAACAAGAACGATCTTCTCAGCTCAATCGAGGTCCATAGGTCTCAGATTGCCAAGGACATCGACAATGTCCGTTCGCTGATCGGTGATATCGTCCAAGAGGAGCTGGATTTACCAGTCAGGGAGTTCGGGATGCAGTTATCTAAAATAGAGGAGTCCATTCTCTCTATGGAGCAGATCACCTCCAAGGAGATCGAGACACTCCGAAATGAGATCCATGCCCTGCTCCGTAGATTACAGACACAGATAAACGGAATTAACTCTGAAATCACCTCCAAGTTGGAGATGATGAGCTCCCGGGGGCTTGATGAGCTCTCAACAATCAGAATGACCGCTCAGAATACGCTTCAGTTAAACTTCAGTGAGGTTGAATCAGCTCAACAACTGCAGATCTCCGATCTTGGATCTTACCTCAGTTCCAACCTCAAAGAGCAGATCTCAAAAATCCAGAAACTTAATAGTCTCGGAGAGGGTGGGCTATCCTACACAATTCGATCAATGATGAATCAAGTGCAGAAACGGCTCGAGGATCTGTACTTGGACTCGATAGCATTCCTGAATGAGATGCAGGAGAGAAACTCCATCTCCATGATTTACGGTGATATCACAGATCTTACACATCAGGTTCTAACCTCCGTCCAGAACATTGATCTAGAGGGTGTCAAGATGCTGATCCAAGCATTGTCCCAGATCACTGGAAGACCCTCGATTGTCGTCTAAGAGTAATTTGTCAAAATAGATTGTTGTCAGGAATAGTGTCTAACTGGCGTCTCTGTAATCCTTGAGGGCCTTGATCTGTTTCTTGTTGAGCTTGTGCGGGACCTCAATTGTCACCTTGTAGTACATATTGCCAGTAGCATCTCTACCGTTGTACGATCTGACAAATCCCTTGTTCTTCAGAACCAGTGTGTCGAAGACCTGTGTGCCCTTGGGAACCTTCATCTTCTCAAATCTTTCCTCATCGGGAGGACCGATGACAGGTACCTCGATCTCTCCTCCAAGAGCTGCGACATCGAATGGAATAGGGAGAAGCATGTGCACATCTAGACCGTCCCGCTGGAAGTAGTCGTGCTCCTTCAAACCAATTCTGAGAATCAGGTCACCTGGTGTTCCACCATTTCGTGAAGGATGCCCCTTCCCCTGCACCCTGACCATCTCACCCTCGTTGACACCTGGAGGTATCTTGACTGAGATCTTCTCCTTTTCACTTGAGTATCCAGAACCCTTGCACTTCTTGCACTTCTTCTTCGGGATCTGCCCCGTCCCTCGACATTTTGAGCACTGCTCTTGGGAGACTTGGATGAAGATACCTGTTTGCACTCTCCTCTCTACCCTTCCTGATCCCCTGCAGTTTGCGCAGGTACTCATCTCACTACCCGGTTCCGCACCCGTACCATGGCAGGTCTTGCATCCTTGCTTGAATGGTATTGTGATCTTCTTTGATACTCCACTGTACGCTTCTTCGTAGGTTAAGTAGACCTCTAAGACTGCATCTCGACCTCTTGTTGGGCCCCTTGATCTCCTGCTCTGTCCACCAAAACCACCGAAGATGTCTCCGAAGTCCATTCCAAAGATCTGTGAAACAAAGTCGAATGGATTTGCATTGTGAGCTGATGCCCGTACCCTAGGATCGAGCCCTTGGTGCCCAAACCTGTCATACCTTGTTCTCAGATTCGAGTCAGAGAGGACAGAGTATGCCTCGTTCAACTCTTTGAACTTCTCCTCAGCCTCTTCTTTAGGGCCCTTGTACCTGTCAGGATGATACTCCATCGCTTTCTTGCGGTAGGCTTTCTTAATTGCCGCCTCGTCTGCAGATCTATCCACACCTAAGACCTCATAGTAATCGCGTTTGTCCGACATAATAGTCCTCCATCTAATTATGAGCGATGGCTCTATATCTATTACTTACAGAATGACTTTTGTATCTTTAGTAAAATACATCTGGTATAATCTATTTTTTCTTCTTGTTCCGAGTTGCCGCTCGAAAGGCCTTGAGTGCTTCTCTCTCCTCTGGTGAAAGGTTCTTGGGTACATCTATGGCAATGACATAGTACATATTACCCACTTCCTTCCTTCCGTTCCTAAGGCGGTAGAAACCCCTCTCGGGAAGGACAAGCTGCTCATTGGACTGTGTACCCTCTGGAACCCTCAGCTCTGCAACGGTGCGCTGTTTCGGAGCTCCAAGGACTGGGACCTTTATCTTCCCGCCCAAAGCTGCAAGGTAGAATGGGATTCTGAGATCCATGAAGACATTCAGCCCGTCCCTCTTAAACTTGGGGTGGGGCTTGAGCCTGATCGTGAAGATCAAATCCCCGGGAGGTCCTCCGTTCTTGGAAGGATTGCCCTTTCCTTTCACTCTGAGTTTTTCACCGCTATCGATCCCTGGAGGGATTTTCAGGGAAATTGTCTCCCTCTTTGTTCCCTTACCAGTACCACGGCAGGTTGTGCAGGGCTCACTGGGGATCTTGCCTGTCCCATTGCACCTCATGCATGGTTCCTTGGAGATCTGGACAAACATTCCAGACTGTGTTCGCTGTTCAATCACCCCTGATCCGTGACACGTCTGGCATGACATTAACCTAGATCCCGGTTTTCCACCAGTCCCGTTGCATGTGTTGCAGGGTTCCACGAATGGGAGCTTGACCTTCTTGCTGACTCCGGAATACGCCTCCTCGAATGAGAGTGACAGTTCCAGCTCGACATCTTTACCCTTACTTGGTCTGCTTTGAACAGGTCCTCGACGTCTCCCCGTGGATCTGAATCCTGAACCGAATCCTCCTCCGAAGAGGTCTTCGATATCCAGACCTCCGAATATACTGGAGAAGAAGTCGAATGGATTCGCATCATGGGCAGAGGCCCTCATTCGAGGATCGAGACCCGCATGTCCGAACTTGTCGTACTTTGCTCTCTGCTTCGGGTCGGAGAGGACGGAATAGGCCTCGTTCAACTCCTTGAACTTCTCCTCAGCCTCTTCCTTAGGACCCTTGTAGCGATCCGGGTGATACTTCATCGCCTTCTTCTTATAGGCCTTCTTCAGACCCTCTTGGTCGATGTTCTTAGGTACACCCAAGACCTCATAGTAGTCCCTTTTCTCCTCTGCCATACTCTCAGCCTCCTACTTCTTAGTCATCATCGTCCGATATCTCGTAGTCAGCGTCGATGAAGTCGTCGGATGATCCTGAGTTTGGCGGGGGTGAGTTGGGAGTTACACCGAAGTCACCCGGGGCGCCTTGGGGAGCGCCCTGCTGATAAGCCTGTGCAGCGATGCTCTGGAACTCGGTCTCAAGGGTCTGCATCGATGCCTTGATCTTCTCAATGTCATCTGTCTTGATCGCTGCTTCGAGGTCATCTGCAAGTGACTTGATCTTGGATCTTTCGGTCTCTGGGATCTTGTCACCAAGATCGGTCAAGGCCTTGTTGACCTGGTAGACCAGTGACTCGGCCTTGTTCTTGGTCTGGATGTTCTCCTTGATCCTCCTGTCCTCTTCGGCGTGGAGTTCAGCCTCCTTGATCTTCCTCTTGATCTCCTCCTCTGAGAGGGAGGTCTGTGAGGTGATCACGATCTTCTGCTCATTGCCAGTGGCAGTGTCCTTAGCCGATACGTTCACAATACCGTTGGAGTCGATGTCGAAAGTGACCTCAATCTGGGGTACTCCTCTTGGCGCAGGTGGGATGCCGACGAGCTGGAACCTTCCGAGAGTGATGTTGTCCTTTGCAAGTGGTCTCTCACCCTGCAGAACGTGGATCTCAACGCTTGTCTGGTTGTCAGCTGCCGTCGAGAATATCTCCGTCTTCTTGGTAGGAATGGTCGTGTTCCTCTCGATCATAGGGGTCATGACGCCACCCATGGTCTCAACACCAAGGGTCAAGGGAGTGACGTCCAGCAGCAGGAGATCATCGACCTCACCTGAGAGAACACCACCTTGGATGGCAGCACCCATTGCTACGACGAGGTCAGGGTCTATACCCTTGAAGGGGTCTTTGCCGGTGAAGTCCTTCACTGCTTTCTGGACTGCTGGGATCCTTGTCGAACCACCTACCAAAAGTACCTTTGCAATGTCTGAGATCTTCTTCCCTGAATCCTCGATTGCCTGCCTCATGGGACCGACTGTTGCCTGCACAAGGTCAGAGGTCAATTCGTCGAATTTGGCTCTTGTCAGAGTCTTGTTCAGGTGCTTGGGACCGCTCTGATCATGTGTGATGTACATCAGGTTGATCGTGGTCTGCATCATGGTGGAGAGTGCGATCTTCGCCTCCTCTGCAGCGTCCTTCAACCTCTGCATGGCGATACTGTCCTTGGAGAGGTCAATACCCTGCTCTGCCTTGAACTCCTTGACAAGCCAGTCGACAATCCTCTCGTCAAAGTCCTTACCACCGAGCCTGTTGTTCCCGGATGTGGCCTTAACCTCGAAGAGACCCTCGCTGATCTCCAGTACACTGACATCGAAGGTACCTCCACCAAGATCGAAGACGAGAATCGTCTCATCTGCATCCTTGTCCAATCCGTAGGCCAAGGCTGAAGCGGTGGGCTCAGCGACCAATCTGAGGACATCAAGACCTGCGATCCTACCCGCGTCCTTTGTCGCCTGTCTCTGCGAGTCGCTGAAGTAAGCGGGAACGGTAATGACTGCCTTCTTCACAGGCTGGCCGAGGTATGCCTCCGCGTCTGCCTTGATCTTCTGCAGGACAAATGCACCAATCTCCTGAGGAGTGTACTGCTTGTCGTCGATCTTGTACTTCTTGTTTGTACCCATGTCTCTCTTGGTCTCAGCAAGTGTCCTGTCAGGCTTGGATACTGCCTGCCGTTTCGCCAGTGTACCAACCACCTTTGACCCGTCTTCGTTAAATGAGACCACCGATGGCACCAGATTTCCTCCCTCTGCAGAGGGAATGATCTTTGGCTCACCGTTGTCCAAGTATGCTGCCACTGAGTTCGTTGTTCCTAAATCTATTCCAATTACGATTTCTTTTGCCATTTTATTTTTCCTCCTTTACAGGTTCGTTCTGCTCCCCCTCTGACTTCTTGTCCTCAGCACTTGACTTCGAACCCTCTGTCTTTTCATTTGAATCGGTGGACTTATCGTTCGACTTGTCCTCCTTACTCTCGGCAGGTTTCTCCACTGCCTTGGAGATGACGACCTTTGCAGGCCTAAGCACGCGATCTCCCTTGATGAACCCCGACGATGTGATGTCTACCACGATATTCGGGGGGTACTCCTCTGTCGGTAGTGCAAACACCGCTTGGTGTCTGTTGGGGTCGAATGCTGTCTTCCCCTTCTTGATCTTAATAAGTCCCACTCCCTCGCTTGCGTAGATGTCGTTGATCCTCTGCTCGATGGCGACGATCGCGTTGTAGTGGGTCTCTGGGATATCGTCCTTGCCGTTCTCAATCAGGCGCTTCAGGTCATCCGATACCGGGAGCAGTTTGGATAGCACGTTTCCAGAAGAGAACTCGATGAAGGACTGCTTCTCCTTCTCGACCCTCTTCCTGAAATTCAGTGCATCTGCCCTCGCTCGCTTGACCTCCTCGTCCGCGATCTTCTTGGCGTTCAGGAGCTTCTCGTATTCCTCCTTCTCTACTTCAACTACCTCTTTCTTCTCGGGCTCTCCACCCGAGTCCTGTACTTTATCGACATTTTCTTGTTTGTCGTCACTATCTTTTTTCTGGGAGATCTTCTCCTCTTCTGTGCTCATAATTCATCCTCCAATCTACTATTGTCAAAGAGGTATTGTACCAAAAGTACAATTCCATAACAACTATCCCTCTCGCTATATATAAATTTTTCGCTTTTTACGAAATTCGGAGAACAATATTTGACGTCAATACCAGACAGTCGGAATAGAGCGTAGGTGAGTCACGATCATTTGAATTATGCAGATAACACCAGCATGAATTACTAGAGCGAATAGAGTACACAAATCGGATACTTATTAATGATCCAAACCTACGCAGTCACCATGGTAGATGCAGAGGAGACCAACCGCAGAATCCAAGAGCAATTTAGCAGATCAGGGGAGAATTATGTGAAATCTAGGGTCCACAGTAACACGAACGACCTTGAGTTCTGTATATCCATGATTGAGCCTAAGAGCGAATGGAATGTACTTGATGTGGCCACAGGTACAGGTCATCTGGGGCACACCCTTGCAGCACATGTCCAGACAGTTGTTGGATTCGACCTAACGCAGAAGATGCTTGATATCGCAGACCGGGAGGCGTCTAAGAAGGGGTTAACGAACTTCACCGTCAGGCAGGGGGATGTCCACGAACTCCCATTCGGTGATAGTGTGTTCGACCTTGTGACTGTCAGGATCGCTCCCCATCATTTCTCCGACATTAAGAAAGCTGTTGCGGAGATGGCTAGGGTTCTGCGGAAAGGAGGCAGGCTATTCATTGAGGACACAATTGCTCCCTCTGAAAAATCTCAGGCAGAGCTGTTCAACAGAATCGAATGGCTGAGGGACACATCACACGTCCGTGACCTCTCCTTTAACGAATGGAAACTCCTGCTCGAACAGAGTGGGCTAAAGGTGATGCGTGCTGAGATGAAGGAAAAGGAGTGGCCGCTCAGATGGTGGACGGAGAGGATGAACACACCTGAAGATAATGTGGAGAAGGTGCTGGATTTGCTCGAGGACAACCACATGGACCTGAATGCTGACCTGCGCATCGTGCGGGATGAATCCCAAGAGGGTCTTGATCGATGGACGATTTACCCCAACAATGGGTACTTCCTAGCAGAGAAGATCTGAAATTTGACTGGGTTTGGATGTTATGTGTATGGAACTTCTGTGGCTGATGAGATATTCTGTATAAAATAGTAATGGTTAATAGAATGGAGCATGTGTGAAAAGAAATGTTTGAATAATGTTCAATGGAATAAGCACTAGTGAGTAGCAGGCAAACAAAAATCAATCTGATTGAGAATGGGATTCATTCATTGTACAAGGGTATCGCTAAATTAGATAATTATCGAAATGAAGGGAATAATAAATACTATTTGAAGGATTCAATAATATCAATTCACCATTCAATTGAATTATTGATGAAACAGATATTGATTGAGGAGAATGAGCTTCTAATTTTTGATAACCTTACTAAGTATCACGATCAATTCAAAAAGGCGAAAAGCCAGAATATTGATATTTTTTCACTCCAAAAACCTCCTTTTACGATCTCATATGATGAGGCAGTCGCTAGAGTGAAATCATTTAAGTCCCCTAGAATACTAAATGAACAGTTAGTAGAAAAACTGAAAGAATTGAACCAATTAAGAAATAGAATTGAACATTACGAAATTGAGATGGATAAGGAAATAGTGGAAACTCTAATTGCATATATTATAAAACCAATAATAGACCTTTTTAGCTCACATATACAAGATTTTTCGCATTATAAAGATCGAATGAAAAGTGAACTACCTATGTTGTTTGAGTCCTATAACAATATTTCAGAAAAAATATTCGAACCAAAAATTAGCAGAATTCATCAAATCGAGAACAACCTTAAGGAATTAATTATCAGTTTTAATAAACAACCAATTCAAAATAAGCCTTTTGTAAATTTCTCAAATTTGGAGAAGGTTCCAGAATACACATCTTTGATTGAAGAACGTTCTGGAGATGAAAATTACCAATTTGATTTTTCCTTCATATCGGATTCAATAATTTGGGGAATTGAATTAAAAGTGAACCCGAGTTATAATACTTTAATCAATAGCATAGATAGATTTAATATGATCCTACAGAAATGTTCTAAGATCAAAATATGGTTATTATTGGTTTTTGATTTAAGTGATAAATCATCCAATGCCGCCACGCTACTCTCCAGAAAACAAGATAGCAAACTAATACCTAAACGATTATATATTACTTCAATAACGGATTGGGAACAATTTGTAGAATATATCAATTTATAGTTCGTACTCTTCAAAATACCTTCGAGTCAAATTCATGAAGTAACGCTTCAAAGTCTTTTCCTTCTCTTCATTGACCATATCATTATCCCATCATCATCAATTGCCAGTTTAGTGGTTCATCCTGTCCCGTATACCCTCAGGTGTGATGTAGAAGAATTCCTCCCCCTCCTGATGTCTTGGACTGTCTAGTAGCCGTGCTATCCTTGCCAGACCTGGAGATCGCCTAAGCAGGACTCTTGTTTGTGGACGATGGGCCCAAGCCTGACCAAGAGCAGGACGGTTGTCCTTGCTCGACGTCAGCTCGTCTACGTTCGCCACCACCTGATTGGTAACCACAACTGCTAGTCCATGTATTCTTGCGAGATTGGTCAGTGAGCTCCCGTGCTGCATGATCCGTTGCTGCCGCTCGATCATCTGATCCTTTCCAATGTAGTCCGTCCTGAAGTGGCTGGCAATAGAGTCCACGATTAGGAGCTTGATGTTGTGCTCCTTGGCCATGTCCGCAACGGTCTTGACAAGTCTGGTCTGGTGACTGGAGTCCATGGCGTGTGAGATGAAGATGTTCTTCAGCACCGACTGAGGATCTAGCCCCATGGCCACAGCAATCGAACCGATCCTCTTCGCAGAGAACGTACCCTCTGTGTCAATGTAGAAGACCTTCCCTGCCAGTCCACCTTGGTCCTTGGGCAACTGTGCATTCACCGCTAGCTGGAAGCAAATCTGCGTCTTACCAGTGGCGAAACCCCCTGATATTTCCGTGATTTCTTTTTCCCAGATTCCCCCGTCAAGGAGGGCGTCTAACCCATGAGCCCCCGTTGAGAGTTTCCCACGGTTCTGTTCGTCCACGAGGAGATCTGCAGCGGTTATCGGAGGGGTGGCAACGGCAGCAATGGACTTCTCGACAATCTCCTCAGCCATATCCTTAGAGATCATCACGTCCTCGGAGAGGTCTGACGCAAGGGTAATACTCAATCCCTCAACTGATTTGTATCCTTTGCTGATAAGAGCGTCTATTATCTCTTGGGGGATCCCATCTAGACCCTTTATTGTCTTTTTGGTCATCTTCCAATCTTGCTGTATTTTGATACTTATTTCTCTATCCATTACTGGTCGGATTAAGCGAAGCTCTTCCCGCACCCACATGTAGAACTGGCATTGGGGTTTATGACCTCGAACTTGGAACCAGCGAGACTCTCAGTGTAGTCAAGTTTACCACCGGTGACATGCCTTAGATCAGCCTGTCCGAAGACTATGCTCGCTCCATCATACTCAACGACTTCCTCGTCGGTCAGGTTAGACAGACTTGTCCACCCAAATTCGTACTGAAAGCCTGCGCATCCACCAGGAACAACCTTGATCCGCATTCCCTGATTGACTCTCCCCTCAGCCTCAAGCAATGTCTTGATCCGACGGGCAGCGGCCTCTGTGATGGTGAAGTTGAAATCCACCGGTTCTGGATTGAAAGATAGTGATAATTCGACCATAATATAGTCTCTGAATTTCTGCTTTTAATACTATTGACAATAGAATCTTCCTTCTTCGACGGATTTTCACCTCCTGCATCTACCGCTCAATTTTTTAAAGCGATTGTACAAGGTCATCTAATGAGTAGCCCTAGTATCAGATTGGAGTATTGCTTGTCATGCAATAAGGGTATCGCTCCCAAAGAGACCGGTCAATCAAGATTCGCTTGTCCACAGTGTGGCTCAAGGATTGTGAGGTGCGGAAACTGCCGCAACCTCGCCAATACCTATAAGTGCATAGGTTGCGATTTTGAAGGACCCTAAGGTGAGAATTATGGGAGAAATAATGTGCCAATACGACCTCAAAGGAGAATCACCCGAGACAGACCTCGACAAGGTTGTCGCAGAAGTGAGAAGCAGACTATCTGAAGTTGATGAGAGAATCAAGATGCAGAACGAGTTCCAGACCAAACCCCTGTTCTTTGGAATTAAGGCAGCAGTCTGCCAGTTCATCCTCCCCGAGGAGGACGGAATTCAGGATAAGCTGGAGAACTTCCTCGAGGGGATCGAAGGGATCTCTGAGTTCGAGCTCTCGTTCACAACTAGGCTCTAATCACTACAATTTGTTGAATAGTCATACTATTTACCGCTGATTACATCCCGGAAAAAGTAATTTATTAAGTAACTCAATTCACTGGAAATAGAACATAGAATTACTTCAGATCCCTGAGCTTCATCTCTTCCCTGATATCGGGATACTTCCTGAAGAAGGCGTTCTCCACCCTGGTATTTCTTTCCTCAAGACCATGCATGACCGCGATTCCGTCAAAGACTATAAACCACTTTCGCACCCCCTTGTTGTCATGGTAGAGGATGCCATCCAAGACCTCCGTTTTGATGCACTCGTAGCACTCGTCGAGGGAGACAATTTTGGATAGTTCCTCGTTTGGCAGAACTTTCTCGTTCTTGCCCAAAGGATCTGACACTAGGTACTTGTCCTTCCTGTAACAGTAAAACTTACAGAGAAGACCGGTGGATTCATGTGGTATTGGTCTCTTCTCGATTTCCCGCTTCTCCTCCTTCAGGATCTTCAACTTCAGCGGCCACTGATCGGGATCATCAGGATCAGCTAGGATGTCCATAATTCTGAGTTGCACAGGTAAGGTTATGAGTTCTCCACTTAAACAAGGCGCTTTCGTCCTCGAAATTCTGGGGGATCTCGGCCAATTTCTGAATCTGTAATCAAATACCCGTTGCTAGCAGATAACCTTTAACTGCTTAAAGTTCCCATTGAGTATAGCAATGAGTGAGACGACGGAATTCTATAAGTTGATCGATCTTGCTATGGACCTCGAAAAGGCCATTCTTTCAGCAGGTAAAGATCTCAACTATTTGTTCATCTTTCACGATGACGGTGAACTTATCATCGAGGCGTTTTACTCTAACCCGTATGACATCAACCCAGAGATGGTCGGTGGACTCATTGCTGCAATAAATGGATTTGCGGGAGGGGTGAAGGAAGGTAACAATCGACTTGTAGTGCTCCAAAAGGTGAAATTCCTCTTTACTAAGGTGGCAGATGTTCTCTTCGTCATTGCCTACAACACCGATCTCGGAGATGAGGAAGCAAACAAGGTCATGGACATCGTTTCAAATACTTTCAAGCTCTCATACCTCCATGAGGTCGAATCAACTGATGACCAACCAGTTGACACTATGGCGTGCACGGCTCTTAGCAAGATATTCCAGCTAATCGACGACGAGGTAATTCCGGAATACAAATTGGGTAAGAAGACAGTTCTGGATCTTGACTTAGTTGAGTACGAAGCTTCCAAGCGTATTCAGGAGCTCTTCCTCCAGTACAGAGAAGCTGAGGAAAAGGCCAAAGAAGCAGAGGCAGAACCTACAGTCTCACCCGATGAGGAGTCGGTACTTATGGACTTTGATGAGCCATCGGAAGATGCACTAGCTATGGATGAATCTCAAAGTGTTCCCACTCCGACATCTAGTGGTGAATCTCAAAGTGTTCCCACTCCAACATCTAGTGGTGAAGAGGTTCCACCTGCAATAGCTGAGAAGTTTGATGAGGAGGGCGATGCGATGATACAAGCAATCATGCAGATGGAGAACCTCCTTGACCAGATGATCTCCAGATTCGAGACTCTACTGGGTCTAACAGTTATTCGAAACCATCCTGAAATGGGTCTAGAGACAATAGAGAAGGGAGAACTAGAACCTGAGGTCTTTGAAAAACTCCTGAGTACAGTTCTCGAGAATATTCACGTTATTAACTCATTACTTCATGGTACTTTGGAAGACAGAATCCTTGAGTTGGACAACTATTACATGTACTTGCAAGCAATAACCAATACTTCGTTCATGTATCTGATTTTCACGGATAAGAGTTCCATCGAGTTGATCCAGCCTATCATTGAGAGAGTTGCTAACACGATTGCCACAATTTACCCAGAGTAATTACGAAAAGGAATACTTACGGTTAGTCGAAAGGAACATCTTCATGAATTCAGCTGTGGATACTTTGAACCTAGTAATAAAGGGAGACGCTCATATTATCGATATAGTACTAATGCTACAACTTGATTACTATGCTTCAAAATGAGTTTAAGATAAAGAAAATACAAGATGTGCTAGTTAGAGATCTTCTAGTGCTGATAATTCGTTTGCGACATCATCTACTGGTTCGTCTTCTTCCTTAGTCGGTGTCTCTGCTTGATTATCAGCTGATTCGTTATCTTCCACTGTGTCACGGGGAGAGTCACCACCGTCACTATCACCATCTGATGCAGATTCCTCATCACCGCCCTCCTCAACGATACTCGTTGCAAGAAGCACCCTCTGGTCACCAATAACACGCATGACTTTCACACCTTGAGTGTCCCTTCCCATCACTCGGATGTTTTTCACGCCAGTCCTTATCAGTATACCATCGGAGTTGACGAGTGAGATGTTAACACCCTCGGTTTTCTCCATGGGTACGGGCATGGAAGAGATAACAAGACCATTTTTGCTCGTGACCTTGATGTTCTTTACTCCTTTCGCTCCTCTGTTAGTTATTCTGTAATCAGAGAGTTTTGTACGCTTACCGTATCCCTTCTCGGTGATGGTGAAGATCGAAGTGTCGTCATAGTCCTCGTAGCTTATTGGGAAGGCCGAGACAATCTCGTCGTCCTCATCCTCGAGCTTCATGGCGATAACTCCCATGGAGCTCCTACCTACTAGACGGGCCAGCTCGTCCTTGAAGACAACCGCTTTACCCTTCTTGGAGGCGAGGAAGATGTAGTTCTGACCTTCGGTGATGAACGCATCTGCGACTCGGTCATCCTCCTCTTTGAATTTCAGACAGCGGATACCGTTCTTCCTGATGTTCTTGTATTTGTCCAAGGAGGTGCGTTTGACGATGCCATTCTTGGTGACCGTCACGAATACCTTGTCCGCGGAGAAGCCATCCTCCTCGATGGGTACGATCTTTACAATGTTGCTCTCGACAGGGATCAGTGTACTCAACTTTCGACCCTTTCTGGTACGCTTTGCCACCTCAGGAACTTCGTAGGCTGGTATTTTGTGGATCACACCCCTCTCGGTGATGAGCAATAGATCATCTTTGTTACTCACTATCTGCAGGTCAAAGAGCTTCTCCTCTTCGTTGAGTGGAACTCCAGCTACTCCTCTGCCTCCACGCTTCTGCGTGTTGAACTTCTCGAGCTCGATGCTTCTGACGTACCCTTCGGAGGTGCTGCTCACAAGTAGCTTTCTCTCGTGGATGAATTGACGGTCGGTGGTACCCACGTATATGTCCTGGTAGACGAAGTCAGTCCTTCTCTTATCGTTGAACTTGTTCTTAACCTCCAGGAGCTGATCCTTCATTAGCTGGAGTCGGTGGGGTCGGTCGTGGATAACCAGACGGAGTTCCTCCGCTCTTTTCCTCTTCTCTGCAGCTTCCTTCTGGATCTCTCCGCTCTCAATTCTCGTCAGTCTACCGAGACTCATGTCGAGAACTGCCTTGGACTGGAGCTCAGAGAGTCCGAACTTAGACATCAACCTATTCTGTGCATCCTTCCTATTTTCCGATGACCTGATCGTGTGGATCACATCGTCAATGTGGTCGGTCGCGATGATAAGACCCTCGAGGATGTGAATACGAGCCTCGACCTTCTCCAGTTCCTCTATGGCGATGTTCTTGACGACCTTCTCCCTGAAATCGAGGAAGATTGACAAGGACTGCTTGAGGTTTAGCGTCCGTGGCTTGCCCCAGACGAACGCAAGAATTCTGGCGTGGAACAGTGTCTGGAGAGAAGTGCGTTTGAAGAGCTGAGCTTGAATTGTCCTCAGGGCCTCTTCATCTTCGAAACCAGTCTCTACCTCAATCTCAATTCTGATTTTATCCTTTGAGAGATCCCTAACATTTGAAATTCCACGGATCTTCTTATCGTTGATCAGTGTGGCTATCTCTTCGATCAGAGTGGTCTTGTTGACAAAGTAGGGTATCTCGGTTACAACCAGAAGATTGTTCTTTACCTTGTGTGTATCTGGTGACTCGAAGTGGACCCTCGATCTTACCCGGATACTCC